>NZ_BAAAQN010000012.1:0-175875 GCF_039531695.1 Catenulispora yoronensis | reverse complement strand
GTGGCGCATTGTCTTCCTAAGACCGCTTGGCCCTCCGACTTGCCGCCGAAGCCGCCGCGGGCCTCGCGCCCGTCGCGCTGGACCCGGACCTCGCGGTGGTCGCGGCCCTCCCGCGGATCGCGGCCCCGCTGCCCGTTCCCGGGCCCGTTCCCGCCGGGCGCCCCCGGCCCGCCCGGACCGCCCGGACGCGGCGCGGGCAGTTCCGGCGCGTCGTCGTCGAAGACCAGCCGGCTGAACTCGGTGGTCGGCGCCTCGTCGTACCGGCCCGCGGGCGGCGGGAAGTCTCCGTCGAACGGCGGCCTGCCGGCACCTTCACGCCCGAAATCGTCGGCACCGGTCACCGTGGGTTCCTCGATCCTGTCGTTCCATACCATGGTTCGTTCCCGCTCCCGTTCCCCGTCCCCCTCCGTCGGCGGGGGTTCGCGTGGCGCTGCCAAGTATCGCTCTTGAAGGCCGCGCGCGAGCCCGGAAGAGCATACGCAGCCCCGATGGGTTGACTAAAAAGCCGGGTCGATCAGCCGAGCTCACCCCAAAGAACGAACACCGGGGCCGCCGGAGCCATCCGGAACGCCTCGCCGGGGAACGGCGCCAGCCGCGAGGCCTGCAACTGCACGCCGTCCACGCGGCGGCCGCCGATCCGCAGCGCCTGCCGGACCGCGGGCAGCCGGTCCAGCGCGGTGACCGCGGTGACCACGGTGCGCGCCGAGGTGGTGGCGCAGGCCCGGACGATGTCGGCGCGCTCGGTGCCGACGAAGATCGCGTCCGGGCGCGGCAGGGTGCTGAGCACCCCCGGCGCCGGGCCGCTGACCACTTCCACGTCCACGCCGTGCATCACGGCGTTCAGCGCGATCCGCTCGCAGGCGTCGGGATCGCGGTCCACCGCGACCACCGCGGCGCCCAGCCGGGCGCACTCCACGGCCAGCGCACCGGCCCCGGCGGCCACCTCCCAGACCATGGCGCCGAGCCGCGGGGCCAGCCGCGCCAATATCAAGGCCCTGACTTCGGAGGGCAGCACCTGCGGGCCGCGGGCCACGAAGGCGTTGTCCGGCACCGCCCAGCCGGCCGAGGGCCCGGCCCAGGCCGAGACCCAGCCCGCGCCCCAGCGCGGGTCGTGCGGCGACTCCGGGCTGAGCCGCTCCTCGTCGAGCACCAGCATCGCGTCGGCGGCGCCCCAGACCGAGCGGGCGGCGGCCTCGGCCGGGGAGAAGCTCTCGATCGCCTCGTCCGGCTCCCCCAGATGCTGGGCGACGATGAAGGCCCGCTTGGCCCCGCGCAGCGCGGCGGCCACCCGGTGCGGCGGGAACTCCGGGGCGGCCATGATCGCGACCTTCGGGTGCGCGCGGGCGGTGTTGGCGGCCCGCTCCAGCGAGCGGTCGTCGGTCACGCAGACCACGACCGCGTCGTCCCAGGGCAGGCCGAGCCGGCCCAGGGCGGCGGCCACCGGGCCGGGGGCCGGGTAGCCGATGACTTCGAAGCCTGACTCGCGCAGCCCGCGCAGCACCCCGAAGAACCCGGGGTCGCCGGCGGTCACCACCACGGCCGGACCGGCCTTGGGGTCGGTGAGGTGGGCGGTGAGGCGGGCATATGCCAGGCGGTTGTCGTCGCCGAGCAGGATCCGGCGCACGTGCTCCGGGACCCCGATGCCGTCCAGGTGCCGGGCGGCGCCGACGACCAGAACGGAGGATTCCAGGACCCGGCGCACGACCGGACCCGGCAGCGAGCCGTCGTAGCCGACGACCGCGACCGGGGCGGCGGTCTGAGCTATCGCCGACCCCGCGGCGCCGTGCCGGCCGGCCGTCATGCCGGCCCCCCGCACACCGCCACGGCGGGGCTGGGGGCGCGCCGTGGTTCGGGCATGGAGTGTGTCCTCCGCGTCACGTCTGTAGGAACTTCAACGCACACTAACACCGCCTGTTCCGTCCGTGAGGCGACGAATCCGGCGAATCGGGGCGAATCAGACAGCGAACATGCCCGATCGGGGGGTCGCGCGTTCCGCCCCTGCGCGCCCGTGGCGCGAGCCCGGACCGGCCGCGCACCCGGCAAGGCACGTGCATCGCGCCCGCCGGCGGCGGAACCGGCGGCGGACAACCACCGAATACCGGCGGCTCAGTGCGCCATGGTCACCTGCTGGATGCCCTCGGCCAGGAACGGCTCGCCGGCCCGGCCGAAGCCGAACCGCTCGGCCCACGGCTCCAGGGCGGTGGGGACGTCGATCAACAGCCTGCGCTCCCCGGCCATCTTCACCGCGTAGTCCAGCAGCCGCCCGGCGATGCCGCGTCCGCGCGCGCCGAACCGGGTGGCCAGCCGCTCGATGCGGAGGGTGTCGTCGGACTCCTGGACCACGCGCAGGGCGGCCAGCACCTCGCCGTCCCGCTCGGCCCACAGATGCACGCTCGCGGCCTCGGTGTCCCGCCCGTCGATGTCCAGGTGGGAGCTGCCCCACTCGACGATGAACACCTCCTGGCGCAGGCGCAGCAGGGCGTACATGGTCGGCGCGTCGAGGTCCTCGATATGCGCGTAACGGTAGGAGACCTTGCCCAAGACGTATCTCCGAAACGGACCTGCCGGCGGTGTGCCGGGTTGTCATAGGTGACGCGGATGCGCCGCGTCGCGTTGCCGAACCTGCCCCGATCCGCGTGACCCGCCCGACCCCCTGGCTCGCCGCGACCCCCGTCACCGGCAGAATACTGACCCCGGAACACGGACGCCATGCGATCGGGACCGCACCGAGTCCTCCTCCCCCTCACCCCCCATATGTAGTATCACCTGGATACACTGCCAATTCGGGGAAGATACCCGAACCCGCAGTTCGCCCCGTTTCCACCGGGTATGCGCGTCCTTGCACGGACGCCACCGGGCGTCCCGACCCCGGGAGCCGCAAGCATGCCCCGCACCACCAGATCCGCACTCCTCGCCGCCACCCTGACGGCCTGCGTCTGCGCCACGGGCACGGGAACCGCCGGCGCCACCGCACCCCGGCCCGCCCAGGCCCCCGCGGTACCGCCGACGCCCGCCGCCTCATGCAGCGACCCGTCGATGACGGCGACGTGCGACGCCGCACTGGCGGCGGTGCGGGCACTGGAGGCGGCGCTGAAGCTGCCGCAGGCGAACCCGGGTGCGCCGGAGATGCCGCCGACGACGACCACACCCGCGAAGCCGGCGCCGCCGACGACGAAGCCCGCGCCGCCGACCACGACACCACCGGTCACCAAGCCCGCGCCGCCAGCCACCACGCCGGCGCCGCCGACCAAGCCGGAACTTCCGCCGGTGACGACTTCGCCGACGCCACCGGCCACCAAGCCGGCGCCGCCCACAGCGCCGACTGCGCCGCCAGTGACCACGCCAGCGCCTCCGGCCACCACTCCCCCGGTCACCAAGCCCGCTCCGCCGACGACACCAGTGCCGCCGGTCACCACACCAACGCTCCCGCCAGTCACCACGCCCGCTCCGCCGACGGCGCCCGAACTCCCTCCAGTAACCACTTCGCCGACTCCGCCGGCTACCACTCCCCCGGTCACCACACCAACGCTCCCGCCGGTCACCACTCCGGCACCGCCGACCGCACCCGAACTCCCTCCAGTAACCACTTCGCCGGCGCCGCCGACCACCACTCCCCCAGTCACCACCCCCGCTCCGCCGACCACACCGGAACTTCCGCCCGTGACTTCCCCGGCTCCCCCAGTCACGTCCGAACTTCCTCCGGTGACTGCCCCAGGTCCCCCGAAAGCACCGGGAGCTCCGAGCAATCCGGTCGTCCCCACGCTGCCCGTGAGCCCGCCGTTCTCGGCGTGAGCTGCTGGGCTCCGGTCAGGCCAACATCGAGATGATGGCCGCGAGGCCGACCGTGATAATCAGTGCCTTGAGAACCTTCGGTGGCAGTCGGCGTCCGACGCGGGCGCCGATCTGGCCGCCGATCAGGGCGCCGATGGCGATCGCGAGGGCTGCGCCCCAGCGGACGGACGGGTGTTCGTCGCCGCCGAGGTTGAGGGCGCCGACGGTGATGAAGACCACCGCGGCGATCGCGTTGACCACGCAGGCGAGGACGTTCTTCACGCCGTTGAGGATCTGGAGGCCGTCGGAGAAGGTCAGGCCCAGGATGGCCATCAGCAGGACGCCTTGGGCCGCGCCGAAGTAGCCGCCGTAGACGCCGCTGCCGTAGACCGCTGCCAGGACGCCCCAGGCGCCGTCGCGGGGGGCGGCCGATTCGCCGGCGGCTTCGGCGGCTGCTGCGCGGCGGGCCGCGATGCGTTTCGACAGGCGCGGTTGGGCCACGATCAGGACCAGGGCCAGGGCGATCAGGGCGGGCACGATCGCCTTGAACGCCTTCGCGGGCAGTACCAGCAGGAGGAGTGCGCCCGTTATCGCGCCGAGCAGGGAGGCCAGGATCAGGCGGAGGAGGCGGCCGCGGCGGGCGGTGCGGAACTCGTTGATCTCGGCGCGGTAGCCGTGGATGCCGGACAGGGAACCGGAGACCAGGCCGACGGTGTTGGTCACGTTGGCCACCACCGGGGTGTAGCCGAACGCCAGCAGTGTGGGAAATGTCACCAGGGTGCCGGAGCCGACCACCACGTTGATGACGCCCGCCGCCATGCCCACGCCCAGCAGCGCCGCCACCTCGCCGATGCCCACCAGCCGACTCCCGCCTTCTCCGTCTTCGCCGCGCTCCCTGACCGACCGCGACGCACCGCAGTACCCGCGGCGCATCGCAGTACCCCGCGACGCGCCGCCGGCCACCGCAAGCATCGAGCGTAGCCCTGGAAGATCGCTTGGCCGCGCCCGGTCCCACCCACTAAAATCCCCAGCGTGCACCGGTTGTTCCCGGTCACCCCGCCGCCGAGCTCCTGAAGCGGGGTCGACCCGGTCCGCGCTCGTCGCGGACCCTGAACCGCCCGCCGGCCCGCTGAGGCCCGCAGGGCTCTGACTCGCGCCCCCGCTTCCCGCGACTTCCATCGGACCTTCCGTCGCAGGAGCGATTCCCTTGATATTCCTCATCACTTCCGGCGTGCTCTGGGGCACCGGCGGCCTGACCGGACGCCTGCTCGCGCTGCACACCCACCTCTCGCCCGCCGCGGTGGCCGGCTACCGGCTGCTGATCGGCGGCCTTCTGCTGGTCGGCTTCGCCGCCGGTACCGGACGCGGACGGCCGCGCGGACGCGCCGCCTGGCTCCGGGTCGCCACGCTCGGGGCCCTGGCCGCGCAGTTCCAGGCCTGCTACTTCGCGGCGGTGACGCTCACCGACGTCAGCCTGGCCACCCTGATCACCATCGGCGCCGCCCCGGTGCTGGTGGTCGGCTTCGAACAGGTCACCGGCCGGCGGCGGCTCGACGCCCGGGTGGCCGGCACCGTGGCCCTGGCCGTGGCCGGGCTCGGCCTGCTGGTCGGCCGGCCGCCGCACGGGCTCGGCACCGCGGACCTGGCCGCCGGCACCGCCTGCGCGGTGGCCGCCGCCGCGGGCTTCGCGGCGATCAGCCTGATCTGCACCACCCCTGTCCCCGGCCTCGACGAGGCCACCATGACCGGCTACGGCTTCCTCCTCGGCGGCCTGGCCCTGCTCGCCGCGAGCGCCCCGACCACCGGCGCCGCCTTCACCCCCGGCCCCACCACCCTCGGCCTGCTGCTGGCCCTGGGCCTGATCCCGACCGCCACCGCCTACGCCTGCTACTTCACCGGCCTGCGGACGGCGGCCGCCAGCACCGGCACCGTCACCGCGCTGCTCGAACCGCTCACCGGCACCGTCCTGGCCGTGGCCCTGCTCGGCGACCGGCTGACGACGGTCGGCGTGTTCGGCGCCGCGCTGCTGGCCGTGTCGGTCGCCGCCGAGACGCTCGGCAGCGGACGGAACGCCTGACCGAGGCAAAAGCGGTGGGCCCGGTCCGAAGACCGGGCCCACCGCGACATCCCACCAAGGCTCAACCAAGCCTCAATCAAGCCTCGACCACCCGCCGCCGGCGGTCAGTCCTCGTCCTGGTTGAAGAACACGTCGTCCGCCGGGCTCGACGTCCCCCGCTGCCGCGGCGGCCGGTCGCCGCGCGACCCGGACTTCGACGAGCCCGAGTCGCCGTGGCCGTTGCCGTTCGCGGTCAGCCCCTGGTCGACCGGCGCCGCGGGCATCCCCGGCAGCCCGCCCACGCGGCCCAGCGCCCCGCCGACGCTCTCCAGCGCCTTGCCGAACTCGCTGGGGATGATCCACAGCTTGTTGGCGTCGCCCTCGGCGATCTTCGGGAGCTGCTGGAGGTACTGGTAGGCCATCACCTGGTGGTCGGCGTTGCCCTCGTGGATCGCCTCGAACACCTTGCGGATCGCCGCCGCCTCGCCCTCGGCCTGGAGCGCGCGGGCCTTGGCCTCGCCCTCGGCGCGCAGCACCGCGGCCTGCTTCTCACCCTCGGCGGTGAGGATCTGCGACTGCTTGAAGCCCTCGGCCGACAGGATCGCCGCGCGGCGGTCCCGGTCGGCGCGCATCTGCTTCTCCATCGAGTCCTGGATCGAGGCCGGCGGCTCCACCGCCTTGAGCTCGACCCGGCTGACCCGGATGCCCCAGTTGCCGGTCACCTGGTCCAGGACCCCGCGCAGCTCGTTGTTGATGTAGTCGCGGCTGGTCAGGGTGCGCTCCAGGTCCATGCCGCCGACGATGTTGCGCAGCGTGGTCACGGTCAGCTGCTCGATGGCCTGGATGTAGTTCGTGATCTGGTACACCGCCGCGCGGGCGTCGGTGACCTGGAAGTAGATGACGGTGTCGATGGACACGGTCAGGTTGTCCTGGGTGATCACCGGCTGCGGCGGGAACGGGACCACCTGCTCCCGGACGTCGATGATGGCGCGCACGCGGTCCACCACCGGCATCAGGATCCGCAGACCCGGGGTCAGGGTGCGGGTGTAGCGGCCGAAGCGCTCGATGACGGCGACCGTACCCTGCCCCACGATGCGCACCGATTGGAACAGCGACAACCCGATCAGGGCGGCGATCACGATGAGGACGACGATCGTGGCGACCATGTCGACACCTCCTTTATGACATCTTCGGTCCGGCGGAGGAGGCGGCGGCACCCCCCGGTGACAGAGCTCGATCTTAGGGCCGGGAGGGTGTCACGCACACACCGTTCCGTCGAGGATTGTCCTGCCCATCCGGAAGACCCCGGAATCACAGCACGAGGGCGGTGGCTCCGTCGATCTGGGCCACGTCCACCCGGTCCCCCACCGCGTACTCGCTCTGGCCGTCGTACGCGCGGGCGCTCCAGATCTCCCCGGATATCCGGACCCTGCCGTCATGGCCGTCGACCCGCTCGATCACCACCGCCTCGGTGCCGACCAGCTGATCGGTGCCCTGCCGGTGCTCAGGGCCGTGCAGGCGCTTCACGGCAGCCGGCCGGGCGAAGACCAGGGTGGCGACCGAGACCGCGCCGAAGGCCGCGAACTGCACCACCGCGCCGACCCCGGCCCCGGCCACGAGCGCGGCCGCCGCGGCCCCGATCCCGAGCATCACGAAGACCAAGGCGGTCGTGGTGAGTTCCAGGGCGATCAACACGGCCGCGACGATCGCCCACACCATCCACGAGTGCATGAAACCCATGCTACGCAACGAAATCGGCCGCGGGCAGGCCCGCGACCGACGTGAAGTATCAGGGGTTTGGCGACAGGATCCGGACAATGCCCGGCGGCCCGCCGTCCGGAGTGCCCGTCGGTGAGCCGGCAGACCTGCCCACCGGCCTGTTCACCGGCCTGCCCACCGCCCGGCTCACCGGTCAGCTCACCGGCCAGCTCACCGGTCAGCTCACACCGCGCGGGCGTACCATCGGTCGCCGACAGCCGTCGCGTACTTCTCCACGGCCAGCGGGAGCCCGAAGGTCGCGGTCAGGTTCTCAGAGGTCAGCGTCCCGTCGATGGGCCCGGCGGCGACCACCGCGCCGGCCCGCACCAGCAGGATGTGCGAGAAGCCCGGCGGGATCTCCTCGACGTGGTGCGTCACCAGGACCGTCACCGGCGCGTAGGGGTCGGTGGCCAGCCGCGACAGCCGCCGCACGAGGTCCTCGCGGCCGCCCAGGTCCAGGCCGGCGGCCGGCTCGTCGAGCAGCAGCAGCTCCGGGTCGGCCATCAGGGCCCGGGCGATCAGCGCGCGCTTGCGCTCGCCCTCGGACAGCGTGCCGAAGGTCCGGCGGCCGAACTCGGCCATGCCCCACCAGGCCAGCAGCTCCTCGGCGCGCTGCGCGTCGGCCTCGTCGTAGCGCTCGCGCCAGCGGCCCATCATCCCGTAGGAGGCGGTCATCACCACGTCGCGGACCGTCTCGCCGCGCGGCAGCCGCTCGGCGACCGCGGCCGAGGAGTAGCCGATGCGCGGACGCAGTTCGAAGACGTCGACGGCGCCGAGCCGCTCGCCCAGCACGCCGACCGCGCCGGCGGTCGGGAACAGCGAGGTGGCGGCGATGTTCAGGATCGTGGTCTTGCCCGCGCCGTTCGGGCCGAGCAGCACCCAGCGCTCGCCGTCGGCGGCCGTCCAGTTCACCGCGTCCAGCAGCTTGCGGCCCTCCCGGACCACGGAGACGTCGACGAGGTCGAGGACGCTGTCGGGGTCGACGGACAAGGCATCGGTGGTCATGTTCGGCACAACTTCCTCTGGCGCGTGGGCGGCCTCGATCTTCGATCGCGTAAAGCTTAGGCCACCGCGCCTCGGCACAGCACGGGCGCCGCCGGTGTCGCGCACCGCCGCCGTCGTCGGCCTCGCCCCGTACGCTGGACGGCATGCTGAGCGAACACCGGTCCGGACGTCTGGTCGCGTGGGGCAACGCGTGGCTGGCCGGACACACCAGCCTGGACTCGGCCGCCGAGGCGGTCCGCGCCGACGGCGACGACCCGCACCGGGTGTCCGGCGTGCCCGGCGAGGACGGCGACGTGGGCTGGACGGTCGCGCTGGGCCGGCTGCGCGCGGCCGGCGTCACCGGGCTGCGCCTGGCGCTGCCGCGGCCCGGCGACCCGCTGGGGCTCAAGGGCCCGGCGGGCTTCAACCAGGCCGCGATCGCCGCCGGCGAGGCGGTGCTGACCGACGGCCCGGCGCTGGGCATCGTCCCGGCCGTCGAGGGCTACGGCCCGGACGGCGACCGCGGCCAGACCGTGCGCTGGACCGTCACGCCGGTGCAGGACGGGGCCGCGGCGGTGCCCACCTTGTCAGAGGCCGAACGCGAGATGGCGGCGGCGCTGCGCGAGGCGGCCGAGGAGCTGGGGCGGCTGGACGTGGCCCGCTGGCGCCCCGAGGTCGCCGAGGCGCTGGCCGCGATCCGCGGCCACGGCCGGGCCCCGGAGGCGGTGCTGGCGCCGGGCTACCCGCCGCGCGCCGTCAAGGTCCTGACCCAGGCCCAGCGCCTGGCCGCGATCGCCGACCTGGCCGGGCAGGACGAGGGCGGCAGTGTCACGGCGCTGGAGTCCCGCTTGCGCGCCTCGGCGCTGGTCGGCCTGGAGCGGGTCACGCGCCGGGCCCAGCTGGCGGCGTACCACTCGATCCTGGAGCCCGGGCGCGTCGACTAGCAGCTGCCCGCCGGCTGCCCGGCAATCACGCGCCGGCTGCCCACCGGTTGCCCATCGGCCGTCCCGCTCGCCCCGTCGGAGCACCGAATCCGGACACCCGCTCCAGGTTGCACGCTAAAACGCTTCAGTCGCTCAGGGATTCCTCCGCCTACCTGGGGACAAATCGTTCGCTTACCTTCCAGGCATGCTTACGCGGCTCCACCCCCCGATCGCCGCCGACGAGCGCGCCAGCCTGAACGCCTTCCTCGACGCCGCCCGCACCGCCATCCGGGCCAGCTGTCTGGGGGTGTCCGACGCCGACGCGCACCGTGTTCTGCTGCCCGGCTCCGGCCTCACGCTCTGCGGCGCGGTCTCCCACCTGCGGTGGGCCGAGGCCACGTGGTTCGAGGTCGCGCTGCGCGGCGAGCGGGACCGCGCCCCGGCCCAGGACTACCTGGCCGATCCGGACGTCCCGCTGGCGCTGCTGCTCGACGAGTACGACGCGCAGTGCGACCTGTCCCGCGTCATCGCCTCGACCCTGAGCCTGGACACTTCTGTAGCCTGCGCCGGCACCCGGTACAACGTGCGCTGGATCCTGCTGCACATGCTGGAGGAGACGCGGCGGGTGCTGGGGCTGATCGAGGCGGTGCGCGAACTGCTGGTCGGGGACCCGGTCGCGGGCTGAGGCAGCTGCTACCCCAGCGTCAGCGCCGCGAACTCCATCGCGATCCCGATGCCGGTCACCGCCAGCGCCCCGGCGAACGCCAGGAAGTCGCGCGGGCGCAGGTCGAAGCGGGAGACCAGGATGCGCTCGGGCCGCAGCGGGTCGTACCAGAGGCGGACCTGCGCGCCGGTGGCCACGCTCTGGTGCGGGCGGTAGCCGTAGGCCCGGGTGACGACCGGCGGGCCGGTGGTCGCGAAGTAGCGGACCCGCGGGGCGTTCCGGACGGTTCCGGAGGCGTCGCAGCAGACCACCATGCCGATGACCTCGCCCTGAGCGGGCACGCCGAGCAGCCGCAGGCGCAGCCGGGCCAGCCGCTGGGCGCACAGCGCCAGCCAGAGCACCCCGCCACCGATCCAGAACATCCCGGACGCGGCGAGGAACCCGGCGACGAATGACAGGTCGTCCGCGGCCATACTCAAATGCTAGGCCGATCATGGCCCGCCGGGCCGGTCGAACGGGCGCACGTCACCCGTACGGGCAGCATCGACCGATCACCCCGCTGATCGCGGGCCTGCCGCCGAGCTGATCGCCGGCCCGGGCGCGAGCCTGGCGAAGCGCTGTGACCTGCGGCGCTCACCACGCGGACAGTACTCCGTACTGGACGGTGCCGCGGGTACCGTGGAAAGACCATGAACACCGCGCTAGCCCTGCCACCGCCGGCCGAAACCGTCCTGGTCACCGTTTACGGTGCGGACCGTCCCGGCGTCACCGCGAGTCTGTTCGCCGTCCTGGAACCGTTCACCGTCCCGGTCGTGGACGTGGAGCAAGTGGTGGTCCGCGGCCGCCTGGTGCTGGGGGTGCTGGTCGGAGCGCCGGCCGACCAGACCGCGCTGCGGATGGGCCTGCACCGCTGGGCCGCCGCCGAGAAGCTCGACATCGAGGTGGTCTCCGGCCTCGGCGACAACCGCAAGCGCCGGGAGGGCCGCACCCACGTCACGGTGCTCGGCGCGCCGCTGCGGCCGTCGGCGATGGCCGCGCTGGCCCACGAGATCGCCGAGTGCCAGGGCAACATCGACCGGATCCACCGGCTGGCCAAGTACCCGGTGACGGCCATCGAGCTCGACGTCTCCGGCGCCGACCCCGACGTGCTGCGGCCGCGGCTGGCCCGGGTCGCGGCGGCCGAGCAGGCCGACATCGCGGTGCAGCACGCCGGACTGAACCGGCGGGCCAAGCGGCTGGTCGTGATGGACGTCGACTCCACGCTGATCGAGGGCGAGGTGATCGAGGAGCTGGCCGCGCACGCCGGCTGCCTGGACGAGGTCGCCGACATCACCGCCCGCGCGATGCGCGGCGAGCTGGACTTCGCCGGCTCGCTGCGGGAGCGGGTGGCGCTGCTGGCCGGGCTGGACGCCTCGGCGCTGGAGGAGGTGCGCCTGTCGGTCCGGCTCATGCCGGGCGCGCGCACCCTGGTCCGGACGCTGAAGCGGCTCGGCTACCTGGTCGGGATCGTCTCCGGCGGCTTCACGCACGTCACCGACTCGCTGCGGGACGAGCTCGGCCTGGACTTCGCGCTGGCGAACACCCTGGAGATCGGCGCCGACGGCCGGCTGACCGGCCGCGTGGTGGGTCCGATCGTGGACCGCGCGGGCAAGGCGGCGGCCCTGCGCGGGTTCGCGGCCTCGGCCGGGATCCCGGTGGCCGACACCGTGGCGATCGGCGACGGCGCGAACGACCTGGACATGCTGGCCGCGGCCGGGCTGGGCGTGGCGTTCAACGCCAAGCCGGTGGTGCGGGCGCAGGCGGACACGGCGGTGAACGTGCCGTTCCTGGACACGATCCTGTACCTGCTGGGCATCACGCGGGAAGAGGTGGAGGCGGCCGACGCGGCCGAGGAGGACCTCAAGACCGCGGCCGCCTGACGCCGGTCACGGACCGGACCGGCCCGACCGGTCCCGCCGCGCAGCTCAGCCGCGCGGCGACTCCACGGCGACGATCGACGCCCCCTCCGGGTCAAGCCCGGCCCACTCGCCGTCGAACTCCAGCACCGTCGCGGTGTTCGTCGGATATCCGGCTTGCACCTTGCCGGCCAGCTCCGGGTTCGTGTCGTCGGCCAGCACCAGGGCCAGATGCTGGGTCCCGGGGTTGTGCGACACCACCAACAGCGTCGTGACGCTCTCCGGCGTCGCACGGATCACTTCGAGCATCTCGCCGGGCGAGGCCCCGTAGAGCTCGTCGAGGAAGACGACCTCGGGCTCGGCGGCGAAGGCCTCGGCGGCCAGGGCGTACGTCTGGCGGGTCCGCACCGCCGTCGACACCGCGGCCCGGTCCGGCACCCGGCCCTCGGCCACCAGCCACGTGCCGGTGTGCGGGGCGTCGCCGCGGCCGCGCTTGTTCAGGGGACGGTCGTGGTCGGCCACGCCGTCGGGCCAGTCCGACTTGGCGTGCCGCAGCAGGATCAGCGTGTGGCGCATCAGCCGTTGGCCATGCCCCAGAAGGACAGCGCGACCAGCACCGCCATGATCACCGCGATCAGCACCAGCGTCCGGTACATACTCTTCGCGCCCGCGCCGCGCCGGGCCTCGCGCCACTCGCGCGGTGGCCACTCGGCCTCGGCCGGGGTGTCCGGGACGGTGCTCTGGGGGTCCTCGCTCGCTGCCGTCATGCCAGCCAGTCTCCCACCGCCTCCCGAGGGCGCGCGCTCCGGGGTTGCCCGGTCAGGACACCGGCGCCGGTGTCTGGTCGACGCGCCCGGCCACCGGACGAGCGTCAGCGCTTCGGCTCGACCTCGTCGGCCAGCTGCTCCAGCACCGGCACCGCCGCGTGCAGCGCCTCCAGCTGCTCGGCGGTCAGCCGTTCCATGCCCTGCACCAGGGCCGCGGTGCGCTGTTTGCGCACCTTGCCGATCAGCGCCTGCCCGGCCGGGGTCAGCGTCACCATGAACGAGCGGCCGTCCTCCGGGTCCGGCTCGCGCTGCACCCAGCCGGCGGCCACCAGGCCGTTGAGCGTGCGGGTCATCGAGGGCGCGGCCACCTTCTCCCGCTGTGCCAGGTCCCCGATCCGGATCGGCCCCCACTTCTCGATCACGAACAGTGCCGAGAGCTGCGCGAAGCTGGCCTCGGACTGCCGCTGGAGCAGCTGGCGGTTCAGACGGCCCAGGGCGACCCGGAGGCGCGCGGCGACCTCGGTGTCGGGCTGGACGGGGGGCGAGGCGTTCATCGGGTCCTTCACAGGAGCGCCGGTGGTGAGGCGGCGGACGGAGGAGGCGGAGCGGGGTCCGGACGGCGAAGCAGGCAGAACAGGCGAAGCAGACGGGACAGACGGAACATGCAGAACGGGTGGGACAGGCGGAACAGGCGGTGCGATCGGCGACGATTGAGGGCGCGGGCGCGGCTCGTCGCCGCTCCCGCGCCCTCAATCTACCGAGCCCGGCCGCTTCAGGCGGTCGCCGCCGCGCTCTGCTGCTGTCCGGCGCCCGTCTCGGCTCCGGCCTCGGACTGCGCCTCCAGCGCCTCGGCGTCGCCGGCCTTGGCCGGCAGCGCCGACGCGACGGCTCCGATCACCGACATCACGATGGCGAGCGAGAAGACCACCATCAGGCCGTCGTGGAAGGGCCCGGAGATGAGGTGCGGGAAGAATTCCCGGCCCGTCAGCGTCTGCGCGTTGGAGGGGGGCACCGCGCCGAGCGTCGACGGGCCGAGAAGCTGCTGCATCGGGTTGTACCCGAGGAAGGCGGCGAACAACGTCGCCACCGGCGGCAGGTGCGAGATCTGGGTGGCGGTGTCGGCGGGCACGCCCTGCGCGGTCAGGCCCCCGGACAAGGTGTGCGGCAGCGAGCTGGACAGCCCGGCCACCATGAGCGAGAAGAAGATGCCCATGGACAGCACCATGCCGGCGTTCATGAACGTCGCGCGGGCCCCGGAGGCCGCGCCGCGCATGCGGCCCGGGACGCTGGACATGATCAGCGAGGTGTTCGGCGCCGAGAACAGGCCGCCGCCGATGCCGTTGAGGAAGATCAGCAGCGCGAAGATCCAGTAGTCGAAGTCGGTCGGGATCATCAGCAGCCCGGCGAACGACGCGGCCATCGCCAGCAGCCCGCCGGCGGCGAACACCCGCGGCCCGAACTTGTCCGACAGGTGCCCGGCGATCGGCCCGGCGGCCAGGAACCCCAGGGTCAGCGGGATCATGTAGATGCCCGCCCACAGCGGCGTGTCCTTGTAGTCGTAGCCGTGCAGCGGCAGCCAGATGCCCTGCAGCCAGATGATCAGCATGAACTGCAGGCCGCCGCGGGCGATGGCGCCCAGCAGGTTCGCCAGGTTCCCCATCGCGAAGGACCGGTTCTTGAACAGCGTCATCGGCAGCATCGGGTCGTCGATCCTGGCCTCGATGACGCAGAACGCGACGATCAGCGCCAGCCCGCCGATCAGCCCGGCCAGCACCCACGGGTTGGTCCAGCCCTGGGTGTGGCCGCCGTAGGGCTGGATGCCGTAGGTGATGCCGGCCAGCAGCGCGGTCAGCCCGGCGCCCAGGGTGAGGTTGCCCCACCAGTCGATCCTCGATTTGTGCCGGACGCCGGTGTCGTGCAGCGACTTGTAGGCCCACACGGTGCCGATCAGACCGATGGGGACGTTCACCCAGAACACGGTCCGCCAGTTCCACTCCGACAGCGCGCCGCCGAGCACCAGGCCGATGAACGAGCCGGCGATCGCCGCGACGATGTTGATGCCCAGCGCCATGCCGCGCTGCGCGGCCGGGAAGGCGTCGGTGATGATCGCCGCGGAGTTCGCCATCAGCATCGCCCCGCCGATGGCCTGCAGCACCCGCCAACCGATCAGCCACAGCGCGCCGGTGCCGCCGTGGAACGGATCCAGCGACAGCGCGATGGAGCAGACGGTGAACACCATGAAGCCGGAGTTGTAGATCTTGACCCGGCCGTACATGTCCCCGAGCCGCCCGAGCGCCACCACGAACACGGCGGTGACCAGCATGTACCCCATCAGCATCCACAGCAGGTAGCTGACGTTGGACGGCTGGAGCGGGTCGAGCTTGATGCCGTTGAAGATGGCGGGCAGCGAGATCAGCACGATCGAGGAGTTGATCGTCGCGATCAGCATCCCCAACGTGGTGTTGGACAGCGCGACCCACTTGTAGTGCGGATGGTCCGGCCCACGGCCGGAGCCGGCCTTCCCCGACGCGCTGGAGGCCTGCTTCACGGTCATGCTTTCCCCGCCCTCGATAAACTACTTAGTTGACGCACGCTAAGTATATGACGGGGGCTCGGGGCTGACAAGGGAGGGATGACCATGAGCGTCCCCCCACCACGAAGAACCGTGCGGCCGGACAACGCGGAAGCGGCCCGGCGCCTGGCGCGCCGAGCCGCTTCTCCCCCGATCCCCCGATCCCCGCTGTTCCCTCCGCACCCCCGTGCACCCCCGTGCTTCTCGCGCTCCCCCGTGCGGTCCGACGCCCGCGGGCGTCAGATCATGATCTCTTCCTCGCTCCGCGCCGTCTTCGGCACCATGAAGGCCAAGGCCCAGGTCAGCACCAGGATCCCGGCGGCCAGCCAGTAGATCAGCTGGGTGGCCGGGAACGGCGAGCCGCCGGACTCGACCTTGTCGAAGAACAAGGTGCTGAACAGGGCGGCGGCCACCGCGCTGCCGAGCTGGTTGAACGAGCTGATCACGCCGTTGGCCGAGCCGAGCTCGTGGTCGTCGACCGCCGACAGCACCAGGCCGAAGAACGGCGCGAACACCAGGCCCATGCCGATGCCGCAGACCAGCAGCGCCGGGGCCAGGTTCCAGCTGGTGATGCCGCTGTTCCAGATCTGGTGCGGCTCGCCGCCCGGGTCGGTGAACCGCGTGAAGGTGGTCCCGGCGTAGTGCCGGATGATCAGCGCGCTGAGCGTCATGCCGGCGGCCAGCGTCAGCAGGCCGGCGTGCAGCACCCGGCGCGGCGCCTTCTTCACGAAGGCCTGGCCGGCCGCCATCGCGATGATGGTGCCGAGCGACCACCAGGCGCCGGTGAGCCCGGCGCGCAACGGCGACCAGCCCAGCGAGACCTGGAGCAGCAGCGGGCTGACCGTGAAGGCCGCCGCGCAGGCGCCGAAGAACAGGAAGATGGTCATGGTGCCGGTGGTGAAGGCCCGCTTGCGGAACAGGCTGGTCTCCAGGAACGGGTCCAGGTTCTTCTTGTGGCGGGCGCGGGCGTAGATCCCGAAGACCGCCATCACCGCCGCGGAGGAGGCCATCATCACGAAGGTCCAGGCCGCCCAGTGGTTCTCCCGGCCCTGGATGATCGGGTAGACCAGCAGGCCGACCGCGGCCGAGCACAGGACCAGGCCGATGACGTCCAGCTTCGGCCGGTCGCCGGCCCGGTGGTGGATCGTCGGCAGCACCTTGTTGGCGAAGAACAGCGCCAGCAGGCCGACCGGCAGGTTGATCACGAAGACCCACCGCCACGACGAATAGGTGATCAGCGCGCCGCCGAGCACCGGCCCCAGCGCCGCCGACAACCCCATGAAGGGCCCGAAGATGGCGAACGCCTTCTGGCTGTTCTCCCGCCCGAACTTCTCCCGGATCATGCCGATGCCCTGCGGGATCATCATCGCCGAGGCGCTGCCCTGGAGCAGCCGCGCGGTGATCAGCTCGGCCGGGTTCTGCGCCACGGCGCAGACCGCGGACATGACCGTGAAGCCGGTCAGCCCGATCATGAACATCCGCCGCCGCCCGACGATGTCCCCGAGGCGCCCGCCGGCGATCAGCAGCACCGAGAACGACAGCACGTACCCGGTGCTGATCCACTGGTACTCGGTGTTCGAGGCGCCGAGCCCGTTGCGGATCGACGGCGCCGCGACGTTCATCACCGTCGCGTCCAGCAGGTCCATCATCGACGCGCCGAGCACGGTGAACATCACCGCCCAGGCGCCCTTGGGGATCGCCGAGCCCTGCCCCTGGTCGCCGGCCTCCGGGCCGGCGCCGGGATCGCTCACGGGATCGCTTACGGAATCGTTTACGATTTCCGGTTCGGGTGCGGACACCGAGGCCGTCCGCCCCTCTGTCCCGCGCAATACCTCGCTCATCGGATTCCCCTCCGCGCCGGTCGTCAAGGCGGCATGGTCGCGATGCACACGCTATATCTCGTGCGCGGATAGTCAAGCTATATCGCGATACTCACCGGCCCGGCGGCCTCAGTCTGAAGATGTCGCCGCACGTGGTGGCGGCGTCGGAGTCATTTCTACCGGCAGGCACTGACAGGTTCCGCCGATTTTCGGCCACCGGGCGACGATGATCCGAAGTGGGCACGAATCGAGAAGCGCCCCGGGAGCGGCTCCGAGCACTGCCACGGCGAAAGGCCGGGCCCGTCCCCGGAATCGGGGATCGGGCCCGGCCTTCGAGCACCGGTCGCGGGACCGGGAGGGCCTCACGCCCCCATCGCGTGCACCCCGCCGTCGACGTGGATGACCTCGCCGGTCGTGCGCGGGAACCAGTCCGAGAGCAGCGCGATGATGCCCCGCGCCGCCGGGTCGGCGTCGTGCAGGTCCCAGCCGATCGGGGCCCGCTGGTCCCAGACCCCGTCGAAGGCCTCGAAGCCGGGGATCGACTTGGCGGCCATGGTCTTGATCGGGCCGGCCGAGATCAGGTTGCTGCGGATGCCGCGGCCGCCGAGGTCGCGGGCCAGGTAGCGGGAGGTGGACTCCAGCGCCGCCTTGGCCACGCCCATCCAGTCGTAGCCGGGCCAGGCCACCTGGGCGTCGAAGTCCAGGCCGACCACCGAGCCGCCGGTCTCCGGGAACAGCGGCAGCAGGGCCATCGTCACGGACTTCAGGGAGTAGGCCGAGACGTGGACCGCGGTGGCCACCGACTCCCACGGGGTGTTCAGGAAGTTGCCGCCGAGCGCGTCCTGCGGGCCGAAGGCGATGCTGTGGACGATCCCGTCGACGCCGTCCATGTGCTGCTTCACCCGGTCGGCCAGCCCGGCCAGGTGCTCCTCGTTGGTGACGTCGAGCTCGATCACCGGGGCCCCGCCGTTCGGCAGCTTCTTGGCGATCCGCTCGGTCAGCGACGGGCGCGGGAAGGCCGTCAGCACCACCTCGGCGCCTTCCTGCTGCGCCAGCTTCGCGGCGTGGAAGGCGATGGAGCTCTCCGTCAGCACGCCGGTGACGACGATGCGCTTGCCCTCAAGAATTCCCATGCTCAGTGCCCCATTCCCAGACCGCCGTCAACGGGGATGACGGCACCAGTGATGTATCCGGCCTCCTCCGAGGCCAGGAACCGGACGACGCCGGCGATCTCGTCGGTGGACGCGTAGCGGTTCAGCGGCACCTGCTTGAGGATCTCCTTCTTCCGGTCGTCGGACAGGACCGCGGTCATGTCCGTCTCCACGAAGCCGGGCGCGACCACGTTGCAGGTGATCCCGCGCGAGCCGATCTCGCGCGCCACCGAGCGGGCGAAGCCGACCAGGCCGGCCTTGCTGGCCGCGTAGTTCGCCTGGCCCGCCGAGCCGGACAGGCCGACCACCGAGGAGATCAGGACGATGCGGCCGCGCTTGAGCCGCAGCATGCCCTTGCTGGCCCGCTTGGCGACCCGGAAGGAACCGACCAGGTTGGTGTCCAGCACCGCCTCGAAGTCCTCGTCGCTCATCCGCAGCAGCAGCGTGTCGCGGGTGATGCCGGCGTTGGCCACCAGCACCTCGACCGGACCCTGCTGCGCCTCCACCTCGCCGAAGGCGCGCTCGACGTCCTCCCCGGACGTCACGTCGCACCGCACGCCGAACAGGCCCTCGGGCACCTCCCCGGAGCGGTAGGTGATCGCGACCTTGTCGCCCTGCGCGGCGAAGCCCTTCGCGATGGCCAGGCCAATTCCCCGGTTTCCCCCCGTGACCAGTACCGACCGGCTCAATTCGACACCTCTGTTCTGACTCCGTATTAACGTCTGTGCCGACGTTATCGGGCTACCGGGCGGTAGCCGCAACCACGGTCGGCATAGATCGTCCGGCCTGGGTTTTGTAGAGGTTCCACAACCGACGCAGAACCGGCCGCTGCGGCTAGGTTGGGCTGTATGACCGTAGACGAGTCCTTCACCTCGCTGCCCTTGGCCGAACTGGCCGAGGCGGCGCTGTCCCGGGCCCGGGAGCTCGGGGCCGAGCACGCCGACCTCCGCGTCGAGACCGTCCGCTCCCAGCTGATCAACCTGCGCGACGGCCATGTCGACGGCGTCGTGGACGCCTCCGACAGCGGCCTGAGCGTCCGTGTCGTCTACGACGGCACCTGGGGCTTCGCCGCCGGCGTCGCCCTGACCCCGGACACCGCCGCCCGGCTGGCCGAGCAGGCCGTCGAGGTGGCCCGGGTGTCCAAACCGGTGAACGCCGAGCCGGTGGTGCTGGCGCCGGAGCCGGTGCACGGCGAGCAGTCCTGGGTCTCCAGCTTCGGGACGAACCCGTTCGACGTGCCCGACACCGAGAAGATCGCGCACTTCCGGGCCTGGTCCGAGCGCCTGCTGCGGCACAAGGGCGTCGCCCATGTGGACGCCGACTTCCAGGCCGTGCAGGAGTGCAAGTACTTCGCCGACCTGGCCGGCAATCGCCTGACCCAGCAGCGGGTGCGCTCCGAGGGCGGCCTGACCGCGGTCGCCGTCGACGAGGCCACCGGCGCCTTCGAGACCATGCGCACCATCGCCCCGCCGGTGGGCCGGGGCTGGGAGTTCTTCACCTCCAACGACGTCTTCGACTGGGACGCCGAGCTCGACGCGCTGCCCGGCCTGCTGGCCGAGAAGCTGGCCGCGCCCTCGGTGCAGGCCGGCGAGTACGACCTCGTCATCCACCCCTCCAACCTGTGGCTGACCATCCACGAGTCGATCGGCCACGCCACCGAGCTGGACCGCGCGCTGGGCTACGAGGCGGCCTACGCCGGCACCTCGTTCGCCACGCTCGACAAGCTCGGGACCCTGGAGTACGGCTCCTCCGTGATGAACGTCACCGGGGACCGGGTGGTCGAGCACGGCCTGGGCACCGTCGGCTACGACGACGAGGGCGTGCAGACCCAGCGCTGGGACATCGTCAAGGACGGGGTGCTGGCCGGGTACCAGCTCGACCGGCGCATCGCGCAGCTCAAGGGCCTGAACGGCGGCCGGTCCAACGGCTGCGCGTTCGCCGACTCGGCCTCGCACGTGCCGATCCAGCGGATGGCCAACGTCTCGCTCCAGCCGGCGCCGGACGGCCCCTCCACCGAGGAGCTGATCTCCCGGGTGCGGCGCGGCCTGTACATCGTCGGCGACAAGTCCTGGTCGATCGACATGCAGCGCTACAACTTCCAGTTCACCGGGCAGCGCGCCTTCCTGATCGAGGACGGCGAGCTCAAGGGCCAGGTGAAGGACTTCGCCTATCAGGCCACGACCACCGACTTCTGGGGCGCCATGGAGGCGGTCGGCGGGCCGCAGACCTATGTGCTCGGCGGCTCGTTCCAGTGCGGCAAGGGCCAGCCCGGGCAGGTCGCCCCGGTCAGCCACGGCGCGCCGAGCGCGCTGTTCCGCGGCATCCGCATCCTCAACACCGTCCAGGAGGCCGGCCAGTGAGCCCGAACTCTTCGCAGCCGACGCCGCAGCAGCTCGTCGAGAAGGCGCTGGAGCTCTCCCGCGCCGACGGCGCCGTGGTGATCGTGGACGCCGCCACCGACGCCAACCTGCGCTGGGCCAACAACACCCTGACCACCAACGGCGTCGCGGCCGGGCAGTCGGTCACGGTGATCTCGGTGAAGAACGGCACCGCCGGCGCGGCCAAGGCCGGCGCCGGCGTGGTCGGGCGCTCCGGGGTGGACCTGTCCACCCTGGAGGACCTGGTGCGGGCCAGTGAGAAGGCGGCCGAGGACGCCGGACCCGCCGACGACGCCAACGACCTGGTCCCGGGCCGGGTCTCGGCGGACTGGGACGCCGAGCCGGAGCAGACCGGGATCTCGGTGTTCGGCTCCTTCGCCCCGGCGCTCGGCGAGGCGATCGAGGCCGCCCGGGCCGACGGCAGCCTGCTGTTCGGCTACGCCGAGCACACCCTGAGCACCCAGTACCTGGGCTCGTCCTCGGGCCTGCGGCTGCGGCACGTGCAGCCGACCGGCTCGGTGCAGCTGAACGCCAAGTCCGGCGACCGGTCCCGCTCGGCCTGGGCCGGCGTGCCGACCGCGGACTTCTCCGACGTGGACATCGTGGCCGTCGGCCGGGACCTGGCGCGCCGGCTGGACTGGGCCAAGCGCCGGATCGACCTGCCGGCCGGCCGCTACCCCACGCTGCTGCCCCCGACCGCGGTCGCCGACCTGATGATCTACGCGTTCTGGTCGTCCTCGCTGCGCGACGCCAAGGACGGCCGGTCGGTGTTCAGCAAGACCGGCGGCGGCGTGAAGTTCGGCGAGAGCGTCTCCGGTTCCGCGCCGGTGAAGGTGACGCTGCGCAGCGATCCGGCCGCCCCCGGGCTGGAGTGCGCGCCGTACGTCGAGGCCTACTCCTCCGACGCGTTCCAGTCGGTGTTCGACAACGGGCTCGCGCTCGGGCCGACGGACTGGATCCGGGACGGGGTGCTGACCTCGCTGGTGGCCACCCGGCGCACCGCGGCGGCGGCCCAGGCCCCGCTGACGCCGCCGGTGGACAACCTGATCCTGGAGGGCGCGCCCGGCGGCGCCGGCAAGCCGCTGGCCGAGATGGTCGCCGACACCGACGACGGCCTGCTGCTGACCTGCCTGTGGTACATCCGCGAGGTGGACCCGCAGACGCTGCTGCTCACCGGCCTGACCCGGGACGGCGTCTACAAGGTGGAGGGCGGCGAGGTGGTCGGCGAGGTGAACAACTTCCGCTTCAACGAGTCGCCGGTGGCGCTGCTGTCGCGGATCGCCGAGGCGGGCCGGACCGAGCGCACCTACTCCCGGGAGTGGGGCGAGAACTTCAACCGGACCGCGATGCCGGCGCTGCGGATCCCGGACTTCAACATGTCGTCCGTGAGCCAGGCCTCGTAGCCCTGTGTCCGTAGCCCTGTGTCCGTAGCCCTGTGTCCGTAGCCCTACCAGGCCCCGCCGGCCCACCCCCGGCGGGGCCCTGTCCCGCCCCGCGGACCCGGGCGTAGCCTGGAACCCATGCGCATCGGGCGGGACAGGAACACCCATCAGGAAAACGTCTACGGCATCACGGACGCACCGACCCCACTGAGCCAGGACATCCGCTCCCGCGAGTCGAAGTACCTCATGGCGATGGCGATAAGGGTCGCGGCGTTCCTGCTGATCGTGATCCTGCCGATCGACTGGCCGTGGAAGATCGGCCTGGCGGCGCTGGCGCTGCTGCTTCCGTACGTCGCGGTGGTCTACGCCAACGGCGGCCGGGAGCCGGAGCGGACCGCCGACTCCTGGTACCAGGATCCGACCCGGCGGGCGCTGCTGCCCGGACCGGGGCCCCAGGCCGACCGGGCCGGCGAGGCGGAGGCCCCGGCGGAGCCGCTCGTCGGGCGCATCGTCATGGACGACGAGGACTGAGTCCGGTTCGCGCCGCGCCACCCGATTCGGAGTCGCCCGAATCCGGTGCGCGAGTCAGCCCCATGTGATTCCGTCGTGCCATGACTTCACAGCAGGACCTGGCCGTCCGATTCCGCGAACTCCACGTCCCCGGCACCCCGTTGGCCCTGGCCAACGCGTGGGACGCCGCCAGCGCGCGCGTCGTCGCCGCCACCGGCGCCCCGGCGGTGGCCACCACCAGCGCCGGCGTGGCCTGGGGGCTCGGCGCCGCGGACGGCGACCGGCTGGACCGGGACTCGGCGCTGGAGCTGATCCGCCGGGTGGTGGGCGTGGTGGACGTCCCGGTCACCGCCGACATCGAGAGCGGGTTCGCGGCGGACCCGGACGGCGTCGAGCGGACCGTGGCCGCGGTGCTCGACGCCGGCGCGGTCGGGATCAACATCGAGGACGGGATCCGGGACCCGGCCGAGCACGCCGAGCGGATCGCCGCCGCCCGCCGGGCCGCCGACGCCGCCGGGGTCCCGCTGTACATCAACGCCCGCACCGACGTCTTCCTGTTCGGCCTCGGGGCCCCCGAGGACCGCCTGGCCGAGACGCTGTCCCGGGCCGAGCGCTACCTGGCGGCCGGGGCCACCGGGATCTTCGTGCCGGGCGTGACCGCGCCGGAGACCGTCGCGGTGCTGGCCAGGGACATCGCCGCGCCGCTGAACATCCTGGTCGGCCCGGGCGCGCCGACGGTCGGCGAGCTGGCGGCGCTGGGAGTGGCGCGGGTCAGCCTGGGCTCGGCGGTCGCCGAGGCCGCGTACGGTCTGGTCCGCCGGGCGGCCGAGGAACTGGCCGCGAGCGGTACTTACACGTCCGTCGCGCAGGCGATCGACTATGGCGAGCTAAACAAGCTCATGAGCCTCTGAGGTTCGGGCCCGTTTCCGGGCCCCGAAGGCTTCCCGGGCGCTTCGCGAAGCGTTCCGGGAAGGCCCTCCCGGGGCTTCCCCGGACCAGCGCTCGGACGCGGTCTCAGGCGCCCTCGGAGGGCCCGGACGGCTCGGCCTGCGCACCGGCCCGGAACGGCTCGACCCCGAGCAGGAATCCCCGCAGGTCCAGGAACTCCGCCAGGTGCTGCCGGTGGTCCTCGCAGGCCAGCCACACTTTGCGCCGCTCCGGCGCGTGCAGCTTCGGGTTGTTCCAGACCACGCTCCACGCGGCGGGTTGCCGGCAGCCCTTGGCGGAGCAGATGGCGGGTCCGGGCGCGTCGTTCGAGGTCACGCTGCCACTGTAGAACACAGCCGGAGAGGGCCGGCGAACACGGCCCGGGAAGCGGGCCTGAACCGCGTTCCGGGAAAGAGACGCGGCGTCGAACGGCCACGGGGGGAGCCGCTCGACGCCGCAGGTGGCGCCCCGACGGGGGTTCAGGGCGCAGGTAAGAAGTATGACATGCGAACAGCCACGAGGGGAATGGGCCCCTTACTTTTCCCGGGTCGGCGTGGCTATGCGAGCTCGCGGTCCGGCGGCCGCTCAGCCGCCGATCGCGGACATCGGACGCTCCGGCTGTACGAAGCCCGGCTCGCCGATCCCGGCCGCGCGCTTCTTCCCCAGCATCGCCACCCGCCAGCGCTCGGCCAGCTCCGCGTCGCCCGCCCCGGACCGCAGGGCGGCCCGCAGGTCGGACTCCTCCCGGGCGAACAGGCAGGTCCGGATCTGGCCGTCGGCGGTCAGCCGCACCCGGTCGCACGCCCCGCAGAACGGCCGGGTGACGCTGGCGATGACGCCGACCCGGCCGGGCCCGCCGTCCACCAGCCAGGTCTCGGCCGGCGCGGCGCCGCGCACCTGCTCGCCCTCCGGGGTGAGCGTGAACTCCCGGCCCAGCGCGGTCAGGATCTCCTCGGCGGTGACCATCTCCGAGCGGTCCCAGCCGTGCTGCGCGTCCAGCGGCATCTGCTCGATGAAGCGCAGCTCGTAGCCCCGCTCCAGGCACCAGCGCAGCAGGTCCGGCGCCTCGGCGTCGTTGATCCCGCGCATCAGGACGCTGTTGACCTTCACCGGCGCCAGCCCGGCCGCGGCCGCCGCCGCGAGCCCGGCCACGACGTCCGCGAACCGGTCGCGGCGGGTCAGCTTGCGGAACACCGCCTCGTCGACGGTGTCCAGGGAGACGTTCACCCGGTCCAGGCCGGCCGCCGCCAGGTCGGGGGCCAGGCGCGCCAGGCCGATGCCGTTGGTGGTCAGCGAGACCCGGGGCCGGGGGCGCAGCGCCGCGACCCGGGCCACCAGGCCGGCCACGCCCGGCCGGACCAGCGGCTCGCCGCCGGTGAACCGCACCTCGTCCACCCCGAGCCGGGTCACCGCGATCCCGACCAGCCGGACGATCTCGTCGTCGGTGAGCAGTTCGGACTTGGGCAGCCAGGGCAGGCCCTCGGCCGGCATGCAGTACGTGCAGCGCAGGTTGCAGCGGTCGGTGAGGGACACCCGCAGATCCGTCGCCGTTCTGCCGAAGGTGTCGACCAGCATGGTGCCCTCTCTCGTGGTGCTCGGCGCACGATGCGCGTTCCCCTGTCTCCAGCTTCTCAGAAAGCGCTCGTTGTTCCCGTTGAGCGATTGCTCTACGAACAGCGGCCGTTTTGTGCGAGTCCTTGGCGGTGTATCGCGCCAAAGCGTCATCGGGATGCTTCAGGGCGTTCACGGAGGCGTTCGGGCTCGCTAGGCTGTCGGATGTCCACCAACCGGCAGCGTCCCGCTACCCAGCGCCACTGTCGCGGCCACGGCCACCGCCGCCGCGACCACCGCTGCCACTGCCGCTGCCACCGCTTGACGCCGACGCCGTAGCCGCCGACCCCGAAGCCGCCGCTCGAAGTCGTGATCGCAGGTGATGAGCAATGCCGTCCCCGTCGAGCCGCATCCCCACCCCGGGCGAGATCGGCCTGCGCCGGATCCTGGCGGTGGCGGACGTGCTGCTCGGCGGCATGGAGGAGAGCGAGCTGCTGGAGCACCTGCTGCCGGTGCTGCGCCGGGCCGTGCCCGCGGACAGCGTGCTGTGGCTGGCCGGCGACCGTCAGCACCCGACGATGTGGCAGGCCGAGCCGGCCGGGGTGCTGACGGCCGAGCAGGCACTGGCGCTGGACACGCACCACGGCGCCGACCCGCTGCTGACCCACGCCTGGACCGGCTCGGGCGCGGCGGTGCGCCGGTCGGATCTGCACAACGATCCGGAGTTCCGGCGGCTGCCGACCTTCGACGCCGTGTTCGCGCCACTGCGCGCACGGCGGCAGTTGGTCGTCGGTGTGCACCCGGACGACCAGCGGCGGGTGGCGGTGGTGTTCAACCGCGCCTCCCCGGACTTCGCCCAGCACGACGTGGCGGTCGCCGAAGCCCTGCGGCCGCGGATCGCGCGGGCGCTGGCCCGGTTCGGGGGCCCGAGCCCGCGGCGGGAGAAGGTGTCGCCGCGCGAGGCCGACGTCCTGGACCTGCTGTGCCGGGGGCTGACCGACCGGCAGATCGCGACGCGGCTGGGTATCAGCCCCCGGACCGTGGACAAGCACCTGGAGCATGCTTATGTAAAGCTCGGAGTGCGGTGCCGGGTGCAGGCCGCCACGCGCTGGCAGTCGTGAGGCCCAGCACACCGGCGGCATCGCGGTGTTTTGTGGCACCGAACAGTCGATCGTGACCCAACCGAGACTTCCGGGACGGCAACCACTCGGCTCGGTGGAACGTCTTTTGGGTCATGGAACAGCGCGATCAGGGCTCGGAGCCGCAGTCGCCCGCTGAGGAGCCGACAGCCGAGGACATCGGCCGGGCGGCGGCTTTGGCGGCGGCGGAGGCCGAGGCGGGCCCCGCGGCGGGCGAGGACTTCGCCCGCGGCCATGACGGGCGGCCCGGCGGGGACGACCGGGGATACGCCCCGTACCGGGGCGGCGCCCAGGAGTACCACTACCCGGACGGCGCGGCCGAGGAGTACAGCGCTCCGGAGCGGCGCGGACCCAAGCGGTGGCTGGTGACGGCCGGTGTCGCGGTGTCCGCGCTGGCCCTGGCCGGGACCGCGGCGGCGATCGCCACCGGCGGGTCCCACGGATCCGGCGACACGACCGAGAACGCGGCCGCCGCGCAGACGGCGAGCAGCTCGACGAACTCGGACCCGCCGCCCACCTCGTCCTCCGGGACGGCGGGCGCCGCGGACGGAACCGCGACCGGCAGCGCTTCGTCGACCTCGCAGAGTTCGACGTCGTCGAGCTCCCCCTCGCCGAAGAAGCCCACGACGAGCTCGAAGCCCTCGGCCCCGAAGACGTCCTCCACCCCCGCGGCCCCGGCCGGCACGGACGAGGAGGGCGGCGACTGCGAGAACACCTCGCACTCGACCACCCAGGACGAGGCCGCGAAGTTCAACGGCATGACGAAGTCGACGCGCGCGGCGTTCACCGCGGCGCAGAACGCGGCGAAGGCCCAGGGCCTGTCCTTCGTGCTGAACTCCGGGTACCGCTCCGCGGCCTACCAGGAGCGCATCTTCGAGTGCTGGGTGCACGAGCTCGGATCGCCGCAGGCGGCGCGCAAGTTCGCGCTGCCCCCGAACGAGTCGGCGCACGTCATGGGGTACGCCATGGACATCGCGCCGCCTTCGGCCGCTTCGTGGCTGGAGGGGACGAAGGGCGAGTTCGGACTGTGCCGACGGTACGCGGACGAGACGTGGCACTTCGAGTACCAGGCGTCTTATAAGACGAAGGGATGCCCGGCGCTGCTGCCGCATCCCTGATCCGAGAACGCGGAACGGCGGCGGGTGACGGTCCGAGGACCGTCACCCGCCGCCGTTCCGCGTTCTCGGCGTTGTCCGCGTTCTCCGCGTCTCCTCATTCGCCCTTCGGCAGCCGCGCCAGCAGCTCCGCCAGCTGCTTGCTCTGCTCCCCGTGCTGGTGCCGCAGCTCGTTGAACTCCCGCGTCAGCACTTCGAGCATCTCGCGGGACTGGCAGTCCGCCTCGTAGTCGTGCTGGGCCAGCTCGCTCGACACCTGGTCGGAGCGTTTCGCGGCGATCAGCAATATCGCGCCCTGCAAGGCCGCCACACACGACAGGACCAGGTTCAGGAGGATGAACGGGTACGCGTCGAAGGTGCGACCGGTGGCGCTCTTGAGCACCGCGTTGATGGTCATCCACACGGCGAGGAAGCCCACCGATATGAACACGAACATCCACGAGCCCATGCCGTTGCGCATGGAGTCGGCGGCCCGCTCGCCGCGAGTCAGCTCGGCCCCGGTGCGGACGCCGGGGTGGCGGCGCCAGCTGCCGGGGCTGATGCGGTGGACGGCGCTTTTCACGGTGGACTTGCGGTCGGCGTCTGCGGTCATGCTACGGAGTGTCGCAGAGGGCCGCCGCCTCGTTGGTGACGGCCCGGCAACAGAAATCCCGGAGCGGATCGCTCAGAAATCCCGGAGCGGATCGCTCGCGGATTACATGGGGGTGCGCTGCGCGAGCAGGTCTCGGATCTCGGCGAGCAGCTCCTTCTCGCTCTCCTCCGGCTCCTCGTGGACGATGCCGCCCCGGGCCTTGCGCCGCTCGTTGAGGTGGTTGATGGGAGCGACGACGAGGAAGTAGACAGCCGCCCCGACGCAGAGGAAGTTGATGAGGTTGGTGATCAGGTTGCCGTAGTGGATCTCCGAACCGTTCAGCGTCCAGACCAGGCTGGTGTAGTCCTGCTTGCCGAAGATCGCCGTGATCAAGGGCATGATGACGTCCTTGACCACGGATTGGACGATGGCACTGAAGGCGGTGCCGATCACGACCGCGACGGCCAGGTCGACCACGTTGCCGCGCATCATGAATTTCTTGAAGCCGGAGAGCAAAGCCGTGAACCTTCCAGGAGGGGGGCGGACGCACCGTCCACGCGGCGCCGCCTTGTCGGAGGGAGGCTAGTCGGCCGGGCACCGGCGAACCGGGTGTTCGGCGCGTGTCGGGGGTTATCTCACCCGAGTGGGTCGAGACGGACCGGATCGCCCGCTACGCCGACGCGTTCTGGTAGAGAGCCTGGATCGCCGCGCCGAAGTAGCAGCTGTAGGAGACGTCAGGGGTGTCGCCGCCCTGCTGGTAGCCCCCGATCACGCCGATGACGGTGCCCTTGGCCCCGCTGGCATCCACGTCGGCCAGGAAGGGCGCCCCGGAGGTCCCGTCCGGATAGCCGCGGCAGTCCCACTCGGTCTGGGTCGCGCTGAACCTGACGGCCGGGGCGACGCACGTGATCGGGGTGTCGCTGCCCTGCGGATAGGCCGGCACCGTCACCGGCATCCCGAAGCCGCGGTTGAACGCGATCTGGTTCGCGCCGGTCACCGACTCCAGCGACGCCCCCGAGCCCGACGGCGCCACCTGGAGGAACGCCACGTCCTCGTCCTGGTCGTTGCTGTTCTGCCAGGCGTTGGAGACCACGACCTTGGTCACGGTCCAAGTGCCGTAGGGGGTCTGGCCGTCGTGGTAGCCGGGCGCGAAGGCGACGTTCTGCTTGGGGCCGTCGCTGTAGACGCAGTGCCCGGCGGTGATGACCAGGTTGCTGGCCGGGCTGTGCACGACCGAGGCGCTGCAGAAGTGGCTCGCGACGCCCGAATCGGTCCGGAACAGCACGCCCACGGCCGGGGTGCCGCCGAACGGCCGGCCGGCCGGCGAGCCGGTCTGCCGGGCCGTGGAGTCGGCGGTGGAGGCCGGGGCCGCGCCGGTGCTCGCCGCGGCGTTCGCCGCCGCGTCCGCGGTCGACGGCGCCGGAGTCGCGCTGTCCGGGGCGGTCGTCGTCGTCGAGGCCGCCGCCGGCGGCGCCGTGGACGACGGCTCGGCCGCGGCGGAGGTCGAGGCGGTGGCGGCGGCCGTGGTCGAGGCCGTGGTGGCGGCTGCGGCGGTGGAGACGCCGGCGAGCGCGGACCCGGTCGCCGCACCGGCGGCGCCGTCGGCGGTCAGCGCGCGGGCACTGGAGTGCGAAGTGCTCAGCGCGGCGCCCAGCAGCCCGGCGATGACCAGCAGCCCGGCCACCCCGGCGGCCAGCCCGGCCCGGCGCGCCTGGGCCCGCCTCCGGTCCCGCACGCGCTGCCGTCCGCGGGCCACCCGCGACCGCCCGACGGGTTCCAGCATCGGCACACACTCCGTTCCAGAACGACTCCCGATCCGCCGGCCGGCCGGCGGGTCCGGATCCGGACCCGCCTGTCTGTCTGTTTGCCTGCCTGCCTGCCGAAAGACCGATCACCTCAGATTCTCACCGCAGAACGCGCCGGTTGCCGAGCCCCGGAACCGGTGATTCCAGGGAAACCCGCGGAGCTGAGGTTGTCCTGAAGGGCTGGGCCGAATGGCGGCGGCCCGCCGACCGGCGGGGGTCGGCGGGCCGCGTCCCTGGGGTTCGGCCGGGCTCAGCCGGTCGAATCAGAACACTGAGCACATCAGCCGAAAGCGGGCCCGGGCGCAATGCCGTCCGGGCCCGCCGAGGGAAACCATCTAACGCGGCCCGCGGATCCCCACCCCGGGGCGCCGTCCTCGGGATCACCGCACCGGAATCACCGCACCGGAATCACCGCTCCAGGGTCACCACACCCGGATCAGCTGGTCGGCGACGAACGTCGGCGAGGTCGCGTCGGCGGGCACCTCGGCCAGCGGCTCGTAGATCTCGGCGACGGTCGGCCCCACCTTCGCCGCGATCGCGTCCAGCGCTTCCAGGTCGAAGCCGTAGACCCGGGCCGCGTTCGCACCCAGGATCGCCTCGATCTCGGCGTGCGGCAGCCCGGCGAAGGCGTTGCGCAGCGCCTCGCGCGAGTACGGGTAGGTGCCCTCGTCGTGCGGGTAGTCGCTGCCCCACATCAGCTTCTCCAGGCCGATGGTGTGGCGCAGCGGCACCTCGGCGGGCCGCATGAAGGACGCCCCGAGGTAGAAGTTCCGCCGCCAGTACTCGCTGGGCGCCTTGCCCACGGCGTCGGCGATGCCCGCGCCGAACCGGCTCTCGGCGGTGACCGCGCCGGAGTCGGACATCGCCGAGGTCATCCGGCGGACCAGGGCCCGGTGGTAGTAGTCGAGCATGTCCAGCACGCCCGGGACCCAGCCGGAGCCCTGCTCGGTCAGCACGAACTTCAGACCGGGATGCCGCTTGAAGGCCCCGCCGTAGATCAGGTGCCACAGCGCGCGGTGCGCGAACCAGGTGATCTCCATCATGAACACCGCGCGCCCGGCGGGTTCCTGGCCGATCTCCGGCGAGGCGGAGCCGGCGTGGTGGTTGACCGGCATGTCCAGGTCTTCGCAGACCGCCCACAGCGGCTCGTAGACGTCGGAGTACAGCTGCGGGACCGAGGTGCCCGGCGGCGTCCCGGGCAGCAGCACGCCGCCGAACAGGCCGTGTTCCCGGGCCCAGCGCACCTCGGCGACCGCGTGGTCCATGTTCCCGAGCAGCACCTGGCAGGTCCCGGCGCGGCGGCCCGGCGCCTGGGAGCAGAAGTCGGCCATCCAGCGGTTGTGGGCCCGCAGTCCGGCCCACCGCAGCTCGTACTCCGCCGCGGTCGGCTGCTGGGCGCCGAGCGACATGCTCGGGTAGAACGGCGGGATGGTGTTGGGAAAGAGCACCTCGGCGACGATGCCGTCCCGCTCCAGGTCGGCGAGGCGGCGGGCGGAGTCCCAGTTGCGGGTGGCGTCGCCGTGCAGCAGGTCCTCGTACGGGTTCACATACGTCGCGGCCCAGGCGTCGAACTCGTCGTGGTACCTGGCCTCCAGATACGGCCGGTAGTCCAGGAGGTCGGCGCCGGCGTGGCCGTCGGCGGAGATGACGGTGTAGCGCCGGCCGGCTCCGACCTGCTCGTCGGCGCGCTGCTGCTCGGGCTCGCGGCCCTGCTCGTGCAGCCGTTCGGGCTGGTGGTCGGGCTGGTGGTCGGGCTGGTGCTCGGCCTGGTGCTCGGGCTGGTGCGCGGGCTCAGTCATCAGGACACCTCCGAGCCGACGCCGTCGGTGCGGTAGCCGCCGAGGCCGGCGCCGTAGCCGATGGCCGGGAAGTCGTTGCCGGTCAGCCAGTGCCGCCCGACCTCGCGCGCGGCGGCCCAGCCCGCGGCCTCGTCGCCGGTCTGGCCCAGGTCGGAGGGCCGCAGGCCGATCCGGTCGGCGACCGGCCGCAGCGCCGCGGCGTCGAACCCGTAGACCTCGGCGGCGGCCAGTCCGATCATCCGCCTGGTCTCGTCGACCGGGATGTCGTGGAAGGTGGTCCGGAGCCACTTGCGGGTGTTCGGCCAGGTGCCCTCGGGATGCGGGAAGTCGTTGCCCCACAGCATGTTGTCGATGCCGATCTCGTAGCGGTGGGCGAGCTCGCGCCGCTTGGTGTTGGAGGCGCCGATGAAGCAGTTGCGGTCGAAGTACTCGCTCGGCGGCCGCTTGACCTCCTGGAACGGCGAGAGCTTGGCGGCGGCGTGGGCGCCGAGGTACAGCCGGTCCATGAACCACAGCAGGTTCGGGGCCCACCAGCAGCCGGCCTCGGTGACGCCGAACTTCAGGCCGGGGAAGCGCTCGAAGACGCCGGACCAGATCAGGAACCAGATCGGGCGGGCCGGCCACCAGGTGACTTCGGAGACGTAGATGCCGAGGTGGTCGCCGTACTCGTCGCGGGGCGCGACGCCGGAGTGGGTGGCCACCGGCATCCCCAGCTCCTCGCACACGGCCCAGACCGGGTCGTAGCGGCGGTCGTGGTACGGGGCCTTGTCCTCCCACATCGCCGGGATCATCACGGCGCCCAGACCGGACTCCTTGGCCCGCCGGATCTCGGCGACCGCGGCGTCGACGTCGCCGGTGATCGGCACCAGCGCGACGCCGCGACGCCGCTCCGGGGAGTGCGAGCACAGTTCGGCCAGCCAGCGGTTGTGGGCCCGCGCGCCGACCAGCGCGAGCTCCTGGTCCAGGCCGCCGGAGAAGGTCAGGCCGACGCCGAAGGGAGCGGCGGTGGTGGACTCGACGGCGTCGGCGTCCGGGAAGATCACCTCGGCGGTGACCCCGTCGGCGTCCATCTCCTTGTCGCGCTGCGCCACGTCCCAGCCGCCGCGCAGCCCTTCCTCGTGCTCCTCGAACCAGTGCCGGGCGAACTCGGGATTGCGCACGCCGAGCTTGGTGGCGGCCTCGACGCGGGCGGCCTGCTCGGCGAGGAAGTCGTCGAAGGCGCGGTGGTATTTGCTGTCGATGTAGGCGCGGTACTCCTCGGTCGGGAGACCAGCGTGGCAATCGGAGGAGATGATGAGATACGGGCTGTTGTCGAGTTCTGGCATGGTGCTGACTCCACTCAGTCAAGAATGAACTTCTCCAGGTACTCGGGGTTCGCGCGCTCCAGCATCGATTGGGAGCGGCGGCGGATCAGGTCGTCGGAGCTACCGCCCTTGGGCAGGATCCAGAACGTGCCGGTGCGGATGCCCTCCAGGGCGTGGGCGGCGACTTCTTCGGGCTCGGTCATCCGGGCCTCGAGCCCGGCCGACTTCATCGCCTGCTCCCAGCCCTCCAGGGTGGGATACGGCGTCTGGCGAGGCCTGGTCTTGGCGAAGCGGTCGGGACGGTTCCGATAGGACTCCCAGAGCCCGGTGCGGACCATGTGCGGTCCGGGGAACAGCACCGAGGCGCCGATCTTGGCGTCGGCCTGCGTCAGCTGCGCGTAGAGGGCCTCGGTCATGGTGACGATGGCGGACTTGGTGACGGCGTAGACGCTCGCCGTGGGCAGCGGCGCGATGCCGCCGTCCGGGGAGCTGGTGTTGACCACGTGCCCGGGCGTGTTCTGCGCGAGCATGCGCGGCACGAAGGCCTGGACGCCGTGGAAGACGCCCCAGATGTTGACCGCGAACGCCCACTGCCAGTCGGTGCGCTCGTGCTGCCACATCGGGCCCTCGGCGCCGGAGCCGACGCCGGCGTTGTTGCAGAGCACGTCGACGCTCGGGAAGGCGTCGAAGGCGCGGTCGGCGAGCGCGTTGACGGACTCGGGCAGTGAGACGTCGGTGACGTGGCCGATCGCCCGCGCCCCCGCCGTGGCGTGCTGCGCCACCTCCTGGACCGCACGTTCCAGCGCCGGTTCCTCGACGTCGGCGAGCACGACGTTCATGCCCTCGCCGGCGAACAGCTTCGCCAGCGCCAGGCCGATGCCGCTCGCCGCGCCGGTCACGACGGCGGTCTTGCCGGGCAGGTCAGTGAGCACTGGAGCCCTCCCCCGCTGCCTGGACCACTGCCGGCTCCTGGGCCTCCCCCGCTGCTTGGACCTCCACCGAGTCGTGGACCTGGGCGGGGTCGTCGTAGCGCTGGTGGATGTAGGGAAGGATCGCCGCCGGATCCAGCCGGGCCACCACCTCGCCGCGCTGGTCCGAGGTCTTCTCCCCGAAGGTGATCTCCACCAGCCGGCGCACCGGCAGGTCGGCGACCGGGTCCAGGGCCGACTCGCGCAGCACGACCTCGCCGTCGACGGCGTGCAGCAGCCGGGTCTTCTCGGTGCGCAGGCAGCGGACCAGCAGCGGGTCGGCGTCGAAACCGTGGCCGTCCACGGCGGGCAGGAACTTCAGGTACCAGTCGGTCTTGACGTAGGGAGCGGGCGCTTCGAGCCGCTCCCCGACCCGGCCGTGGATCTCGGCGAAGGCGACGCCGTGCCGGGTGACCTTGGCGGTGATCGCCTCGCCGTCCCGCTCGACGGTGACCTCGGCCAGCTTCTTCGGCTCGCCGAAGACCTCCCGGCCGCCGATCAGCGACCGCTCTGTGGTCATCGGCATGACGAGGCTGTACCAGCCCTCTTCCTCGCCGTGGGTACAGGCCACGGAGATGGCGGCGGCACCGAGCGGCGTCCCGAAGATGTCGACGTTGTTGATCGTGGCGCGGACATACGGCTTGGCACCGGGCTTCAGGGGCGGCGGGAGGACCTGGGCCAGGGCGTCGGGGTCGGTCTCCCAGACGGCGTGCACGCCGGTGGACCACAGGTCGGGCAGCTGGGCGGCGGATTCCCGGGCCTGGGCGACCGCGGCGGGATCGCGGGGGCCGTAGCGGACCTTGGGCATATCTGACTCCTCGTCATAAGCCTTCTGTAACACTGTTACACCAGCGGGCGCGAAGGGGAAAGGCCCGTCGCCGGCGAGAGGATGGGGACGTGACCCAGGAAGCTGCGAACCGCACTCCGCGGCCCCGCGCCCCCGCCGTGTCCCGCCGCGCGGTCCTCGACGCCGCCGCCCGGCTGGTCGAGGAACAGGGGGTGGCCGGGCTGTCGATGCGCAAACTGGCCGCCGAGCTCGGAGTGGCGGTGACCTCGATCTACTGGCACGTCGGCAACCGCGAGGCGCTGCTGGACGAGCTGGTGCAGGAGATGGTGCACGGCCTGGACACGCTGCCGGCCGCCGGGGCGGACCCGGTGGCCCGGGTGCTCTCGCTGGCCGCCGGGCTGCGCCGGGTGCTGCGCGAGCACCCGCACCTGATCGGGCTGGTCAACGAGCGCGGGCTGACCCCGGCAATGTTCCTGCCCTCGCAGCGCGCGCTAGCCGCCGAGGTGTCCGCCGCCGGGCTCACAGGCGCGCAGGCGGCCGAGGCGGTCCGGGCGGTCCAGTACCACGTGATCGGGTTCGTGGTGGTGGAGCGGCGCACTGACCGCTCGCCGGAGCAGCGGCCGTCGGCCGAGGAACTGTGGTCCGCCGAACCGGGCGCGGATCCGGCGCTGGCCCGGGAGCTGGCGACGCCGGTGGACCTGGACCGGCTGTTCGCGGTGTCGACCGGGGCGCTGGTTCGGGCGTTGCTGGGTGGGTGAGGATCGGGCAGGGGCGTCGGGCGGCGTTCGAAGTCGTCGGAGTTATCGGAGTCGTCGGATTACCTTGTCGAATAATCTCCGCCCGGTCGGTAGCCCGCGCTCGGCGACCCACCTACGCTGATCCGGCATGGCACTGGACGACATAATCGGGCCCGCCACGCGGATGGTGTTCCACTCCCCCATGACCGAGCAGCGCGGCGACCGCATCGCCGCCGACCTGGCCGCCGCCGGCCCGGCGAGCGTCGCGGACTACGCCTGCGGCTGGGGCGAACTGCTGCTGCGGATCCTGGCGCTCGTGCCGCAGGCCCGCGGATATGGCGTCGACCTGTCGGGCCGGGACCTCGCGCGAGGACGTGCGAACGCCGCCGCCCGGGGGCTGGCCGACCGGGTGGAGTTCGTCGAAGGCCGGGCCGGCGACCATCGGCGACCGGCCGACGTGGTGATCAACTGCGGGGCCTGGCAGATCTTCGGCACGACCGCCGCCGAGGCGCTGGCCGTGCTGCGGCCGCTGGTGAATCCCGGCGGGCGGCTGTTCTTCGGCATCGAGTACTGGGAGACGGTCCCGCCGCCCGAGCGGCTGGCGCACATGTGGGACAACGTCACGGCCGACCGCTGCGAACTGCTGCCCGACCTCGCCGACCACGCGGTCGCCGCCGGGTTCCGCCCGCTCCGGATCGAGACCTCGACCCGCTCGGAGTGGGAGGACTACGAATCGCTGGAGACCGCCGACTCCGAGGAGTGGCTGTTGGCGAATCCCGGCCATCCGGACGCCGCGGACGTGCGCGAACACCTGGACCGGAAACGGAGCATCTGGCTGCGCGGACACCGGGACTTCTTCGGTTTCGCCATGCTCACCCTGGGTGTTCCCGGCTAGTGCGCCACCACGGCCGGGGCCGTCTTGCCAGGGCATTACCGGTTTCGAGCTGACGTGACGGCCTCGATCGCATAACGTTCTGCCGTGTCTTCACCGCACCACGAGTATCCGAGGGGGCCGCGCCTGGCGCTGCGCGAGTTCCGCCCCGATGACCTACTGGCCTGGCAGCGGATCGCCGGCGACCCGCGCGTCGCCGCGCACACGCCGTGGCCGGCCCTGGCCACCCCGGACACCGCCGGCGCCTGGCTCGCCGAGACCGCGCGGATGGCCCAGGCCCAGCCCCGCCGCAGCTTCTACCTCGGTCTGGAGTACGGCGACCTGATCGGGACCGCCACCCTGGACATCCTCAGCTTCCCGCACCGCCAGGGCGAGATCGGCGTCTACCTGCGGCCCGACCGCTGGGCCGAGGGGCTGGGCACCGAGGCCGCACGCCTGCTGCTGGAGCTCGCCTTCAGCCGCCTGGAGCTGCACCGCGTCCAGGCCACCTTCGACCCGCGCAACCTGCCGGGCCTCCGGGTGGCCGAGCACGTGAAGATGCGCCCCGAAGGCGTGCTACTGGACCGCTACCTGGTCGCCGGCCAATGGCAGGACCGCGCGCTGTACGCGATCACGCTGCCGGAATGGCGCGGCCTGGGCCGCCAGCCCAACGTCGCCTTCGAGGGCGTCGGCGAGGAGCCGCTGATCGGCAACCCGCGCACCGAGGACTCGTCGCTCGCCGACGAGCCGCGGATCAGCGACCCGGTGATGTCGCCGGAGGGGCCGGCGGCCGAGGAGCCGGCGGTCGCCGAACCGGTGGGAGCCGAGCAGGCCAGGGCTGAGCGCCTCGAAGCCGAGGAAGAGGACGAGGACGACTTCGACTTCTTCGACGAGGCTGGTTCGGCGGGAGCGTCGGGAGCCGGCGAAGCCGCCGAACCGCAGATGCTCACCGCGCAGATCGTGACGCACCAGATCGAGGTGGTCGAGATCCTGCCGCGGGAGCCGTAGAGCGGGTGGCGGGACCGCGGGTCAGGATTCGGTAGCGGCCGCGCCTGGGGCGGCCGCTTCGGGCCCGTTCGCTTCAGTCGTGTCCGCTTGAGGCGTGCCTGCTTCGGGCGGGGCCGCTCGGGGCTCGGCCGCTTCGGGCGTCCCGGCTTCGGGCGTGCCAGCTCCGGGCGTCCCGGCGGCAGCAGCCTCAGCCGCCACCGCCGCTGCTTCGGCTGCCCTCTTCATCGCCCGATCGCAGGCCTCGACGAACAGCTCAGCCAGCCGCACAAGGGGCTGCTGCTCCGCACCACCGACCCGCCGCGCCGACTCGATCAGCCTCCGCCCCTGCGCGGCGTCGTTGAGGCTGGCCTCCGCCATCGCCCGCACCGCGAACGCGATCTCCTGATGCGCGCCCCCCGCGGGCTCCAGCTCCGTCCCCACCAACAAGGCCCGCGCCTCGACCGCCCGCTCCTGCATGACCCGGACCAACGCCAGCGTGGAACGCGCGAACAGCACCGAGGGGACCCGGGCGTACCCGAACTCGGCGAGCGCCGAGATACCCGCCAACTCCTCCGGATCCGGCAGCTTGCCCTGTAGCCGCTCGGCAATGACCTTGTTGATCCGCCGCCAAGCCTCCTTACTGGCCTCCAGACCAGCGGCCTGGTCGACCCCCGGCCGAGGCCCAGGCTCCGGCCGCGGCCCCCCACCCCGCAACCGCGCCCGCATCTCCGCCGGCCGCGTCAGCCACCGCACCAACTGCGAACCGTCATCAAGAAAGCCCCGGTACACACCACCGGGAATCAAGTTGCCGACCCCCGCGATCACCCCGTTGGCCATCGGCAACAGCAACAGAAAGTGCCACCGCGCACTCCTGCCAGGCGCATCCGCCAACGCCAAGAACACCGCCCCCTGCACCAACCCCGCCACCGGCCCACCCGCCACCACAACCGCCATCCGCACCGGCAACGTCACCGCGTCCACATTCCGCGGCCGCACCCCCACATGAGGCGGAGCCCCACCCTTCGACCGCCGCACATTCACCACAGAGAAATGCGCGATAGGCAGCCCCATAAGCAAAGCGGCCACCGCATGCCCCACCTCATGAACAACCGCCGTGATCAAGATCGCCGCAACGCACCCACCAACAAACACAAGGAAGATCCCATCCCCCCGATGCTCCCGCACCGGCGTGACCTCCCGAAGAAGGAGAACCGTGAACCACACCACCTGCGCGACCACACCCACCGCGATCTTGACCCGCGCCAACCCGGTAGTGGCCCCCACCACCACCATCCGCCCCGACCCCGTCCCCCCGATAACACTGCTCATGGCGGGAATGTAAGACCCGTGTGATCGTGTGGGGAGACGCCGGGGTACCTGTTCATGGAACGGCCATCGAGGGTTTCCGTCTCAGTACGGATACGGCCCTGGCCCCGGAATCAATACGCGTAGTGTTCCTTGATCGCCTTTTGCAACCGATCCTCACCCAAGTCGAGTGCGGCGCCAAGTACGTGCATGCCGAAGCGGGGCGGGATTGCATTCCCGATCTGTTGCGCCACACCGTTCCCGGCCCACTTCCAGTCCGAGAGCCCCGGGAAGGTTTGGAGCTCGCCGGCCTCGGAGTTGCTGAGACGGGGCAGGTCCTTGTCCTTGCCGTCGCTTCCCGGGACGAGGACACGGTTGCGGGAGACCTTCCCCGTGACAGTCGCAGCCGGCTCGCTGTGGAGACGGACTCCGCGGGCCTTCGGATCGCCACCGGTGCCGTAGTTCGAGACAATCTTGAAAGGTGGCGTGCGCTCTCTGAGTACATCAGCCATGGCAACCCAAGGTTCGATACCGAATCCGGGCGCCTGGTGTTTCTTTCTGTAACGCTGATGTGTAGGTGTCGGGAGAGCTGGATCACCTTTGAGCATCCGCCCTTCACCCGCCCATCTGGCAATAAGAATGGCCCGACGTCGGGTCTGCGGGACACCATATTCCTCGGTGTGCAAAACCGCCGGCTTGCACACTGAATAGCCCTCGGTCCTGAGAATTTCGGCGAACGCCTCCCAAACCGGAAGAACCGCCGGCACCTGCTCGAGAATGAGCGCCTGATACGGACGACCGTCGTCCAACGCCCGCAGCGCCCATCTCAGCGGCTCCAGAACAAGGCCGGTCCGGTCGTCCTTCAGCTCTTTGAGGGCTTTTCTGATGTCGTCGAGGGGATCACGACGCCTGAACCGCTCCGCGAAGGCAAGAACCTGGTCCAACGCTTGACGTCCGCTGCCGCTGCCCGCCACAGTGAACGTCTGGCAAGGCGGCCCTCCGGCAAGGACATTGCATTCAGGGAATCGAGACGGATCACTGTCTCTGACATCCCCCTTCAGGGTCTCCAAATTGTTGGCCCTGCGTGTCGTGCAAGCATCTTTGTCCCATTCGATGCCCTGCGCGTCGATCCCGAGCTGACGCGCGGCCAGGTCCAACCCGCCCGGCCCCGCGAAGAGGTCAATAATGTGGAACGGAGAGGCGAGTGGGACGGACGAACTCATGGAGTGATCCTAGCGGTCAGCGCGGCGGCAATCGCCAATCCCACCGCCGTCGCCAAAGGCGGCGGCATGGCATGCCCGATCTGGCGATACACCGACGTCTTTCCTCCTGCGAACAGCCACTGCTCGGGAAACGCCTGTAGCCGCGCCACCTGCATGTTGGTGAGCTTCGGGACGCCGTCGAGCGGAAAGTCGGGCCCGGGCACCGAGTCACCGAGGCTGCTGCCGTCGACCCCGAGCGCGAACCAGGCTCGTTTGCTGCCGGTCGGGCCGAGATCCGCCCCTCCCCGCCGATCCGAACCTCCGACGAGCGCGGGGCCGACGCGACCGGCATGCTCGGCCCACGGCCCGGCCCCGGGCCAACCGTTCGCCGCCATCGAACCGGCGAGTACATCACCGACGGTGCGCGGCGCCCCGGGCAGCGGCTCCGGCCAGGAAAAGACCGAATGGTACGGCTCGGGAAGGGCCACCAGGAAACCGCACCGCCGGTTCTGCGCGACTCCGAAGTCGGCGGCGTTGAGCACCCGCCAAAAGGTCTGATAGCCGAAATGCTCCAGCTCTTTCCGAATCCACGCGCGCCACGGCTCCAGGGCGTCCCCCTCGGCGAGTTCCGGCAGGTTCTCGAACAGGACGGCCTTCGGCCCGATCACCCCCACCAGGGCGACGGCCGCCGCGAGGACCTCCTTCTCGGGCGTCTCGTCGTCCGTGTTCGCCTTGGCCGCGGACCCGATCCGGGGCAGCCCGCCACTGAGCAGATCCACTTCCAGCGTCTTCGGGACACCGCGGGGGTCGAAACCGAGCACGTCCTCGCACCGCACGTCCCACTTCGGACGATTCAACCTGATCGTCTCGCAGGCCTGCGGTTTCGCGTCCAGAAGCAGCACCGGGTCGAAGCCGGCCTGCTCGAGTCCGAAAGCCTGGGCACCGGGACCCGAGCAGATCTCGACCGACGTGAACCGCCGGGGCGACGCTCCGGACGGTGCCTCGGCCGCCGAGCCGAGCGTTCCGAGCGTTCCGAGCGACGGACTGTCCGTTCCGACCGGCAGCAGCGGCAGCGCCGGCTGCGAAACGATCATGGCTTCGAGGACATGCCCCCGGCCGACGGCCACCGGCGCGGGAACGACCCCACCGGCCTCCTGACGCAGCGCCGCAACGGTCTCCTGGGCCACAGCCCGGAACTCGGCCTCCAGAGCGTCTCGTTCGACGGCGTCGAACGAGACGAAGGGAGCCAGACGGGTCAGCCTCATGAGGAAGTCGGCCAGGGTCCTCCTCCGATTGAGTCCTGCGAGGTCGACGTCGTCCCACACACGGAGGATGGCCTTCACCATGTGCGGACTGCCGCCGAGGGCGGCTCGACGGCCGTAGATCTGATCGAAGTCGCCCTCGCCCAGAATCCGCAACGCGCTGTAGGGATCGGTTTCCTCCGGGGAATGCACCAGCTGCGCGCGCCACCACAGCCGGCCGAAGACGTGACGAGTCAGGTCGCTACCCAGCACCCGGTCGCCGGTCGGTTTCGGATACCGCCAGTAGGCGACATGAGGCAGCAGGACCATCGAGAGGAACGTCCAGAGGTCCCGCGACGAGGCCTCGGCGGGTGCCAGACCCATCTCGACGTGCAAGAGCCTTGCCAGCGCGATATCGAACTCGGCATTGTCGGCCCTGGTCGTCCCCGTCGGGAATCCGGCCTCGCGCGCGAGGCCCTCGACGCTCAGGCCGATCTCCTTCAGCCGCGCCTCCGACACCCGATCGCCACCGGTGGCGACGTAGACCGCCGACGGATGACCGGTCCGGGCCCGATCGCGGAGATCCTCGACGGACAAACCGTCGTACGAGGCGAAGATCGGCTTCGCTTCTCCGGCCAGAAGCCTCGGGTACAGGAAACCCATCAACGCCCCTCGAAAATCTTGACGGCGGCCTGGAGCTCGGAGGCGAACAGGCTCGGCGAGTGCGCGCGCTGCAGCCGGACGTCGGCGATGCTGCGGCCGGGGAAGATCCGATCGAACAGGGCCAGGAACGTGGCACCCAACGAGTCGTCGGGAAACTCCGCTTCGTCCACGAACTCGTCCTGGGCAAGCGCGTGTTCCATCATCACTCGCGCGGTGTCCGCGTACACGGCCGACAACACGATCCTGTCCGTCGGTCGAGGGTCGCCGGCATTCGTGAAGGCCGCGGTGGTGACGGCGTTCTTCTCGTTCACCAGCAGCAGCAACGACCCCATCGCGGCGTTCTCCAACGTGCCGCTGATCTGAAGGTGCCAGGCAGCTGCTTCCGGAAAAGAAGTCAGCGCGAAGTCGATCACCGCCATGGGGAACATCGGGGCGTCGCCCTGGAGCCGGAGCGTCTTCCGGTCGCTCCACAGGACGGAGCCCGCACGACGCGGCGACGAGGGACGGGCTCCCTCACGTCGCTCGGCCAGTACCACGGCCGTGTCGAGCAGGAGAGTTCCGCCGAGGTCCGCACCACGCAGGTCGACATCGAGCGTCGCGGTCGTCCACCCGCCGCCGGTCAGCGCGACCCGACAACCCGGGCCCCTGAGATTCGAACCCGTAGCGGTCCACACCGCAACGAGCAGGACGGAGCAATCGTCCGGAAGCCCCGACTCCGACCGGACACGATCCAGATCCAGACTCACCGTCCGCCGAAGGTGCAGATCCAGTTGGTAGTCCCATCCCGACAGCGCGTCCGACATGGGAGCCTCGACGTCACCGGTGACAAGACGCCACGACTCGGCCTTGAAGGCGTCGTCGCGAGGAACCCGATACGGTAGCACGCGGTGATTCACGAGTTACGCACCGCCTCGGCCCTGATACCTATCTCGGTCATGGTGTCCGGTGCAGGTCGCACCAGAGCCCGCCACACCATGTCGCCCCCGTGCGCTTCGAGCGCCGAGACGGTATGAAGATTGCCCTCGGCGTCCTCCCAACCGATCAGCTCCGGTACCGGCGCCCCGCTCGGCGGCACGGCCTCCCGTGCCCCGACTCCGGGCACCACCACGGCGAGGTCGATCCTGATCCGTTGCCGGACGGGAGCCGGAAGACGGAACTCCTGGACGAGCACGCTTGCGTCGTTCCACTCGTCGAAGTAGGGCTCGCCGATGTACTGCACACGGGGGCGGGGCGGTTGCGGAACCTTCGGCGGGAAGTCCGGGCCGTCCTGTGGCCCGAACGAGCCTCCGGCGGCGGTGGGCCCGTTCTCCGTACGGCGCGCGGCTTCGACCTTGGATTCCTCCCCCCGCCGCCCGGGACGAGCGGCCACGGCCGTGCTTCCGGGCTTCCCGTAGTCGGTCGCCCCTCCCGTCCCCCACGTACCGCCCACGAGCCCGGAGAACATCGAACTGGCAGCTCCGAGTGCGATCTTCGCCGCGCCGCTCCTGGCGGTCCCGCGCAGGCCCAGCAGGCCGTCCACAGCTTCCCTGATGCGTCGGAAGGTGGTTCGCACGTAGGTGCTCTCGGGATACTCCAGCGACTGGTGGTTCCAGGCATCATGGGTCGGCGGCTCAGCCTTCGCATAGACGTCGTCCATCACGTCGTGGCTGCGAAACACGCCGGCATAGCCCTGATACTCGCTGGGCGGCTTCGGACCGGCCCAGTAGGTCACCACCAGTTCCGCGGGTCGCATGAGACAGACATGGTGGACCATCGGCCCCACCCCCGCCATGTTCGAGGCGAGCGTGGCCTCCATCGGTGGCATGGTCCGGGTCACCAGTCCCAGGCGTCCCAGTGGCTTGCTCGGCTTGAGACAGACGAGCTCTTGACCATCGGGCCCGGACATCTGCTCGTACGCGTCGACGAACATCCTGAGGGCCCGAACCCCACGAGGATCGGGAACCTCGCGCTCCACGCCGTCGCAGGCCACAGTGAACCGGATGGCGGGCAGGTCGTCGCCCGCCGCGACGATCATCTTCGGCCACAGCTGCCAGGCAATGCTCTCCGCCATGTAGTCGGCCGCCGCGGTGGGAGTCAAGGTGACCTCGTCGCGGTTCAGGACCGGATCGATCACGACGACGGTCGTGCCGGTCTCCCCGGCCGCGAACTTCCGCAGACCGAGGCGATGCGCGACGGCATCGGCTTCGGCATCCACCAGCGGTTCGACGATCTCACCCGACATGTCGCCCCACCAGTGGCGCCCTGTGAAGCGTCGCTCGCCGCCCTGATCGTCCGAGAAATAGCTCCTCCACATCGCACACGCCATCAGACGTGTCTCGTATCCGCCGCTCCCGGTACGGCACCGCGTGTAGAGCAGCACTGTCCCAGCCGCCGAAAGCAGGTAGAAGATGGCTTTGCCGAAGCCATAGGTGCCGCCGCCACGAATGGTGTCCCTGGGCTCGCCTATGTTCCGGACGAACGACACGAAGTCGCGGGCCCCGTCGACCACCTTGTCGGCCCGAGTCGGACCCCCGAGACCGTTCGTGCCGCGGTCCGAGACCGCCAGCATCCGCACAACGTTGCCGCGCAGCGATTCCCGAAGCGGAAGATGGACGCCCGCCGGCGCTCCGTTGAGCAGCAGGTCGCGCCAGTTCCCCAGATGGGCCGGGCCGACCGTCCACAGGTCGATGCGGTAGTCGACGGGCGTACCGGAGTCGGCGACACGCGCGTCCCAACTGTTCTGCGCCGACTCGCGGACCAGAATGGTCAGGAGATCCAGTTCGGGTCGCCCGAGTTGGTTGCGGATGCCCTCGGCCGCGCTCGCGCCTTCCGCGGGGTAGGGCTGCGAGTACCAGGCCGGCGCGATCACACGGGCTCCATGAGCATGGTGCGCATCGCCGCGTCCACCTGATCCTCACTCACGGGTGCGGGCGAATCCCCGGACAAGTCGACCGTGTAGTCGACATCCAGAACCGACACCTCTATCCCGGCCTCCGACAATTGCAGTCCCGTCAGTTTCGGAAAAGTATCGTCGACGCGGTACCAGCGCTCCTCGGTCGCGAGGAATCGCAGGTCCCGATAATAATCCGCGTCCCCATGGTGGTATCCCGCACGGACCAGGAGGTCGAGCACCGCGATCTCGTCGTCGCACAGATGCAGGGCGCGGTCCACCAGGTCGGCGACCCCGACACCCCCGTCGGCCACACGTTCGATCCGGTGCCAGGCGAGCCAGAGATCCCCGTCCGGCGGCGGCTCCAGCTGCCCGAGACCGTGGATCCGGGGCCTGCGGGCCTCGCCGTGCAGCCCGGCCTTGACCTCGATCGCCACGTTCACGCTCGCGAAGTCGTGCCGGTACCCCTGCGGGCCCCGCCAGAACCGGTGGGCACTCGTCTCCTGCTCCAGGAGCCGGTTCAGCACCAGCAGCTCGCCGAAGAGTCCGGCGAGCTGGTCCGGGCCGAGCAACGCCTGCTGCGGTCGGAACAGGGCCTTCCATCGATTGATCACCCGGTACAGCGCCTTCAACGGCGTGTCCGGCATTTCCTTCGTGGCCTCCAGGACGTTCGTGCAGAGCAGGGTGAACAGATCGTCCATGTCCCGACGGAGGCAACCGAGGTCCGCGTAGCTCTGATAGCTGTCGGGCCCTTCGAGCGGACGCTTGCGCAACGACAGCACCGGCCCGGCCAATCCGCCCCGCACCTTCTGGTTCGAGGCGATCGGCACCATCACATGCCGGTTGCCCTCGAAGTCCACGGCCGCCAGCAAGGGCCCGGCCGCGGTGTCCACCCCGAGCTCGGCCACGCGCAGCCGGTGCTCACCGGTCGCCTGCTCCGTCCCGAGCTCGGCCCAACGCCGATCGACCAAAGCACGCAGAGTGTCGTCGGTCATGCGACATCGCCCTCGATGAGACGTGCGAGGTCTTCCTCCTCCTCGATCTCGGCGGCCCTGACGCCGGACAGGTCCGCGGAGACGTAGGCCGCGCTGTCCGTGCCGCTCGGGTCGGGGAAGACCAGGCCCACACCCATCACATGCTCCTCGGCGTCCAGCGGCCGGCGTTGGGGCTTGTCCGGACGGGGCTCGGACCGCTTGTCGATCGGATAGAGGACCAGCAGTCCGGTCTCCGGCAACTGCTCCCGTCGCTTCGTCATGATGTCGGCCTCGGAGAGCTGCGAGACCTCGCCGGCCAGGTCGACGGCCGCGTCCCGACGGCTCATGAGGGTCTTGATGTCGGCGAAGTCGTCCGGCGCGGTCCGGCCGTGCTCCGGCGCCAGCCGGGCGCGGTTGATCCTCCCGACCTGGATTCCGGGTGCGAATTCGAACTCGTCGTCCCGAGTGCGGGCCGGTGTGCCGACGATCGCGACGTTCCATCGGGCCAGCGCGCCCGCGGTCCGCACCCGCCGCTTGATGTAGTCCCTGATGAGCTCGGAGTCGCTCTCCAGGGAGTTCTCGTGGAAGGTGTAGTCGGCGAGGAACTCCAGCACCAGATCGTGGGGCACGTTCCGGAAGACATGGCGCCCGTCCGCGGACCGGTCGTCATGTGCCGAACTCTGACCGACCGCCTTGGACACGAGCGTCCGAGCCGCGTCGATGTTGCTCGACAGCCACTGTGCGTTCGTCTTGAAGTAGTGCGTCTGAACGCGTTTGCCCCCGTAGGACGCCGCGGCCGTGACCGCCGCCTTCATCTTGGCAGCGGCGGTCACCCGCAGATCGGGGTGAGTGCGCAGACGTACCGCGAAGGACAGGGGAGTCTCGGCCTCGGTCATGTAGCGATCGATGTCGCGGCGCATCTCGGTCTCGACGGTCGCCAGGTGGCGGAACCACCCGGCCAGTTCGTCGGTCATCCAGATCCGCGGCAGATCGGCGTAGCCGTCCCGGAATCCGAACCACCTGCCCATTTGCAGCAGGGTGTCATAGGCCGACGCGGCCCGTACGAAGTAGCTCGTCGACAGACCCTCCAACGTCAGACCCCGGGACAGCGTGTTCCCGCCCACCGCGATCGCGACGACGGGGCCGTTCTCGTAGTCGAGTCGATCGTCACTGTCCGAGTTGTCCTTGATGATGCGGCAGTCCGCGAGCACCCCGGGCAGTTCGGGAAGCAGAGTGTCGAAGTCGACCTTCTTCTCCCCGAAGTCCGCCGCCGCCACCTTGGCGGTCTCCCGCTCCCACAGCGATCGCAACTCGGCCTTCATCTTGTCGCCGGACAGCGAATTCGCAGTTCCGGCCTTCAGCAGTCGCAGCGGCCGGTCGAAGCTGTTGTGCACGGCAGTGTTGACGCTGGTGTGGATGAGCATCGTGTTGTGGGGGTTCCCGGTGGCTCGGACCCGTCGGGCGGCCGCTGCCAGCCAGAAGTAGAGAATCGCCTCGCGCAACGTGTGCGTGATCGTCGGCTCGAAACCCTCTATGTCGTCCCTGGAGGCGGGTCGGACGCAGTCCACGTCGGCCTTCGGGATCGACCGAATCATGTCGTGGCCGTCGTCGACGGACTCCGGGTCCTCGCCGTCGAGCGCATATCTCCCGAACAGGACCTCGGTGCCGAAATGCCCGCTCGGCTTGGGGAGGTTGACGATGAAGTCCTTGGGATAGAGATCCTCGGCCGCCGGATCGATGAGCAGATTGGCGAACGGTGATGCCGTGTAGCCCACGTACGCGGAGCGCGGCAAATGCGACAAGATCTCAAGGATGAGGGGGTTGATCGTCTTCGTGGCGACCGTCGCCTGGTCCGCCTCGTCGTCGATGATCAACGCCGGACAGTCCTGCAGATGGTCGGCCGCCTGCCCGAGCCAGCCGACGAGCCTTCTCAGCACGGTGGCGTTCTTCTTCACGACGCACAGTACGTGGGTCTTGTTGCTCGTCCCGAAGAAGGAAGCCGGGTGGCCGACCGGACGGAAGTCCTGGTGCAGGTCCGTGAGCTGGGACCATCTCGCCGGGTTCGGCTCCACCAACTGGCTGATCAAGCGGGCCTGCGTCTGGCGTCTCAAGCCGTTGTGGATGCCCGTGAGGACGATGAACAGCTTGTATCCGCGGTCGGCCGCCTTGGCCATGACCGACGTGAAGTTGGTGGTCTTGCCGGACTGGACATACCCGACGACAAGTCCACGCGCGTCGAACGTCTTTTCAAGAGGGTGGTTCAGCAGTGAGACGATCCGCGTGGAAGCCTGGTCCAGGCTCGTGACCGCGGGGTCCTGGGGCCAGCCTCCAGCCCGGAGCAGGTCGACCATGGCCGGCCAGTAGCGGTCGCCCGCGCGCGGCCCCGTGTACCAGGTGTCCCGATTGCCGAGCACAACGGTCCGCGGTTCTTCGAGCTCTTTGATCCGAATCGTCTGCAGCTCGTGCTTCTCACGAATCCGCTGGACGGTTTCCGATGGAACGCCGAGCATCTCCAGGCGCTTGACCGCCTCGGCCGGAGGAAACATGTCGACGAACGCCTGGAAGGTCTCGTAATTGCTGTCGAAATCGTCACCCATGGACGTCTGTTTCCCCTGGATTTTGTTATGTCGAGGCCCGTTGCTTGCCACCCGCACATGGGAGCGATGCTCGCAGACAAGCGATGACCACACTATCGACCCGGACCCACTGCGCACCGCGACCGTCACCATGTCGACACAGCAGCGTTCCCACCGAACTGAATGGACGGTCCGCCCCCTCGGGATCAGGGCCGACGAGGTTTCCGGCGGCCGTTCACTTCCGTGACGATCCGATCGACGATGTCCTCCGTCGCCTCGTGCTCCCAGAAGCGGAGGACCGTCCATCCCAGCGAGGCGAGGTGATCGGACGTCTCGCGATCACGAGCCATGTTGCGGTCGAGCTTCGTCCGCCACCAGTCCGCGTTCGACTTCGGACTTGTCGCATGTTCCGGGCATCCGTGCCAGAAGCAGCCGTCCAGGAAGATCGCCACTCGCGGCCCCAGGAAGGCTATATCCGTCGTCCGTCGTGCCATTCCCGGGATACGTCCGTGAACGCGATAGCGAAACCCCTTGGCATACAACGAACGACGCACGGCCATCTCTTGCGTCGTGTTCCGGGAAGCCTGACGACTCATACGAGCGGCGACTGCCTCGGACGACGCAATGGATGCCATACAAACCAGTATCCACCGCGGCGTCACGCCCAGGATCCGGATTGCGCAAGCCGGTCGGGCGAACGCCACCCACGACCGTCACCGGTTCGGCTCGCACGAGATGCACCCGACCCTCGTTGCTCCGACGCTGGACCCGAGCACGCGATTCCCTCTTGGAAGGATCCACCTCCCATGGCCGTCTGCGAAGTCTGCGGCAACGACTACTACATGTCCTTCGATGTCATCGCCGCCGGAGTCAAGCACACGTTCGACTCCTTCGAGTGCGCGATCCACCGGATGGCGCCGACCTGTGAGCACTGCCGGTGCCGCATTGTCGGCCATGGGGTGGAGTCCGACGGGAAGTTCTATTGCTGCGCGCATTGCGCTACGGCGGCTGGGGCTGACGGTATCGCTGACCATGTGGACCATAAGCCGCATCCGGGGCATCAGGACTTGGTTGGGGCGGCGGGCGCTTAGGGTTCGGTGTCCTGTTGGTTGGCGGGCGTCGTCGGTGGGGTGCCGGCGGCGCCTTGTTGGTGTTTGGCGGTGCCGAAGTCTTCGGCGGTCATGATGTCTGTTTCCTGGGCCCATTGCGCCCAGCCTGCCAGGGCTTCGTTGATGCGGATCCCGGCTTCCAGGGCGATGCGCATTGCTCGTGTCTGGGTGCTTGTTCCCCAGTCGCCGCGGTCCTTGGTTGCCGCGTAGCCGCGGAGGGCGGCGGCGGTTTCGGCGAAGAACAGTTGTTCCTTGGCCAGGTGGGCCTTCAGGTCTTCGGGGTCCATGAGCCAGAAGAAGTAGGCGCGGAAGAGGGTCTCCATCCGGAAGGTGTGGTCCACTTCGACCTCGGCCAGCCAGCGGCGGACCTCGGCCAGGCCCTCGTCGGTGATGCGGTACGCCTTGCGGCGGCGGGGGCCGGTGCTCTCGACCTCGATCAGGCCGGCGGTCTCCAGGCGGGCCAACTCCGAGTAGATCTGCGGGTGCTGCGCGGGCCAGACCGAGCCGAGTGCCTCGGAGAAGCGGCGGGCCAGGTCGTAGCCGCTGGCCGGGCCTTCGGCGAGCAGGCCGAGCAGGCCGTGGCGCAGCGACATCGGCGGGTTCCTCCTGGTGCATGGACTGGGCGGTCGGGCTGGGGACGGGCTGGGCGGGGGCACTCGGACACATCTTGACACAGCGGTCGCGACATGTAGACGATGACATGTACAGACAGACATGTTGCGAGCGAAATATTGGAGGGGTTGCCATGGGGGACGGCGAGACACGCGCTGTTCTGCTGACCGGGGCCGGTGGCGGGGTGGGCCGGGCCGCCACGCAGGCGTTGGCCGATCGGGGGTTCCGGGTCTACGCCGCGGTGCGAGGCCCGGTGCGGGGCCCGGTGCGAGGCCCGGGGCTAGGCCTGGCGTCGGGCCCGCTGCGAAGCTCCAGCGGAGGACTTCCGCAACACCCGAACATCCGCCCCCTCCAGCTGGACGTCACCGACCCCGAAAGCGTGGCCTCGGCGGTGGCCTACGTACTGGGCGACGGCTGCACCGCCCTGCACGGGATCGTCAACAACGCCGGGATCATCGTGCAAGGACCCCTGGAACTGGTGACGCCCGAGGATCTCCACCACCAGTTCGACGTCAACGTCTTCGGCCCCGTCGCCGTCACCCAGGCGTTCCTGCCGCTGCTGCGCTCCGGCAACGGCCGCCTGATCAACATCACCGCCGCCACGGCCCGCGTCGCCGGCCCCTTCTTCGGCCCGATCTCGGCCAGCAAGGCGGCGCTGCAATCGCTGTCGGACGCCCAGCGCCTGGAACTCGCGCACTGGGGCCTGCCCGTGGTCGTGATCGAGCCGGGGCTCCTGGACACGCCGATCTTCGACAAGGCGTCCGCCGCCGTCGCGAAGGCGACCGCCGCGCTGACCCCGTCCCGGACAGCGCTCTACGAAGCGCAGGTGCGGGCCGTCACCGCATCCCTCGCCAAATCCAAGGCATCCCCGCCGTCGATCGTCGCCGACGCCATCGTCAAAGCCCTGACCGCGCGCAAGCCGAAGCCCCGCTACACCGTCGGCCCGGACACCCGCCTGCTCGGCCTGCTGGCCCGACTGCCTCTCCGCACCCGCGACCGGCTGCTGGCCGGCGTCATGGGCCTGAACAAGGTCCCCGCCGCGCAATGAAGCCGCTCGCCACCTCCACCCCACGCACCATCGTGTTCGTCGGCGCCACCTCGGGCCTCGGCCGGGCCAGCGCGCTCCAGCTGGCCGCCGCCGGGCACCGGCTGATCCTCGTCGGCCGGGACGCACGACGCGGCGCGAGCCTGGTGCAGCAGATCAGCAGCCGAACGCCGGCCTCACCCGCGACCCGCCCTCCGGCCTTCCTCGCCGGAGACGTCTCCACCCGCGCGGGCATCGAAGCCGTCGTCAGCCGCATCCGGGACGAGACCGACGCCGTCGACACCCTCGTCAACAACGCCGGGGTCATGGTCCCCCGACGGACCCTGACCGCCGAGGGCATGGAGCTGAACTTCGCCGTGCACCACCTGGCCCCTTTCACCATGACCGCGCTCCTGCTGCCGCTGCTCGCGCGCGGGGCCGGCCGCGTCGTCAACACCAACTCCGAGGGCCACCGCGCCCCGCTGTTCGGGGCCGGCGACGTCCGCCTCGACTTCGACGACCTGCAGTCGAACCGCGGCTACAGCACCTACCTCGCCTACAGCCGCTCCAAGCTCGCGAACCTGCTGTTCACCCTCGAATTCCACCGCCGCCTCCCGGCCTTCGAGACGGTCGCGGTGCATCCGGGCATGGTCCGCACCCGCCTGGTGCGCTCCATGCACCGCCCCGGATTCTGGCTGCTGAGCACCGCGACCCGCTGGATGCTCTCCTCACCGGCGAAGGGCGGCGAACCGCTCACCGAGCTCGCCACGGCCCCGGCGGTCCGCAACGGCGAGTACTACAACCGCAGCCGGCCCGTGGCGCCGTCGCCGCACGCCCACGACCGGGAGGCTGCCGAGCGCCTCTGGCAGGCCACTGAGGCGCTGCGCGGCCCCTTCCCGGCGAAGACTGCAAGGCCTCGACGAGACAGCTCGCCCCCGGCCGGCAACCCGCTCCCAGCCGACAACCCCCTCCCGACCGGACCACCGGTCTAACACTCCCCCGCCGCCGCTCCCAACCGCCGCGCCGCCTCCACCAGGCGCCCCGGGGCCAGTCCCGCGTATCCCAGCACGAGTCCCGGCGGCCCCGGGGCGAACCGCAGCGGCCCGAGCGGCTGCACCCGCACGCCCCGGGCCTCGGCGGCGGCCGACAGCGCGTCCTCGTCGCTGCCCTCCGGCAGGTCGACCAGCACGTGCAGGCCCGCCGCCACGCCGCGCACCTTCCATCCCGGCAACTCCTCGGCCAACCCGCCCAACAGCGCGTCACGCCGCTGGCGGTACCGGCGGCGGATGGTACGCAGGTGGCGGTCGTAGGCGCCCTCGGCGATCAGGTGCGCCATGGCGAGGTGGTCCAGGACCGAACCGCCGAGGTCGCTGTCCTGGCGGAGCCCCCGCATCCGCGCGCCCAGCTCCGGCGGCGCCACCGCCCACCCCAGGCGCAGCGACGGCGCGAGGGACTTGCTGGTCGTGCCCAGATACAGCACCCGGTCCGGCGCCATGCCCTGGAGGCAGCCGACCGGGTCGCGGTCGTAGCGGAACTCGGCGTCGTAGTCGTCCTCCAGGATCATCCCGTCCACGGCGCGCGCCCAGGCGATCAGCTCGGCGCGGCGGGCCGGCGCCAGCACCACGCCGGTCGGGTACTGGTGCGCGGGTCCGGCGAACACCACGGTCGCGTCGGTGCGCCGCAGCTCGGAGACGACGAGTCCGGACTCGTCGACCGGCACGCCGATGAGCCGCATTCCGGAGGCCGCCATCATCCCGCGCGGCCGGTCGGCCGACGGGTCCTCGACCGCCAGCACCCGGTGGCCGCGTTCGTAGAGCGCTTGGAGGCCCAGTGCCAGGCCGTGCGCCGAGCCGTTGACGGCGACCACGCGGTCGGGCGTGGCGTCGGCGGCCCGGACCCGCCGCAGATACGCGGCGATCTCCTCACGGAAGCGCGGGACGCCGCCGGGGTCGCCGTAGCCGAGGTCGGAGTGCGGCAGGTCGCTGAGCACCCGGCGGAGCGCCGCCACCCACGCCGTGCGCGGGAAGGCGGCCAGGTCCGGACGGCCGGGGGTGAGGTCGAAGTCCGGCACGGCCGGCTGCTCGGCCTCCGGGGCGGGCGGGGTGTCCGCCACCGCGTGGCCGCCCGCCACCCAGGTCCCGGCCCCGGGCCGGCTGAGCAGGTAGCCCTCGGCCACCAGCTGCTGGTAGGCCTCGACGACGATGCCGCGCGAGAGCCGCAGCTCCGCGGCGAGCTGGCGGCTCGGCGGCAGCACGGTGCCGCCGGCGATCCGGCCCGCGCGGATGCCGTCGCGCAGCCCGGCGACCAGCTGCTCGACCAGCCGGCCCGCCGCGCGGTCCAGTGCCACCAGGATCTCGGCCATGGATTGGTCCCCTAAGCACGCTATCGATTGGTCCTTACTCACGGACCAATCCAAGCTTAGCCTCGCAGCATGTCGACGATCACGGAAGAGGGTGCACTGGCGGCCGGCTTGTCCCTCGTGCCCACCACCTCCCCGGCCACGGCCATCACGGCGGACATCGCGGCGGCCATCACGGCGGACCCCGCCACTGGCACCGCCGCCAACTCCGCAGCCCGGCCCCGCAGCGCCCGCCACGTCCTCGAAGGCGCCCTGGGCATGTCGATCCTCGGCGCCTCCACCGCGGTGAGCGCCCGCCTGACCGACTACCCGGTGCTCGGCGGCCAGGCGCTGCGCTACATGCTCGCCTCCGCGGTCTTCGCCCTCATAGTCCGTCGCCGCAATCTGCCCCGGATCCGCCCGACCGCCCGCGAGTGGCTCCAGCTGGCCATGCTCTCGGCGGCCGGGCTGGTCCTGTTCAACATCTTCGTGCTGGCCGCGCTCCGGCACACCGACGCCGCCACCCTCGGCAGCGTCGTCGCCTGTTCCCCGCTGGTGCTGGCGATCGCCGGACCGCTGGTCACCCGGTCCGGCCAGCGGATGCGGCGCGGCGCGGTCCTCGGCGCGGCCGGGCTGGTGGTCGCGGGCAGCGCGATGGTGCAGGGCTTCGGACACGGCAGCGCGATCGGCCTGGTGTTCGCCGTGCTGGTGCTGGCCTGCGAGTCGCTGTTCTCGCTGCTCGCGGTCCCGCTGCTGCCGAAGTTCGGGGAGCTGCGGGTCTCCGCCTACCTCTGCGTCATCGCCGTCCCGGCCCTGCTGATCGCGGGCCTGGCCACGGACGGCACCGCGATGGTGCGGATGCCCACGGCCGCCGAGGCCGCGGCGCTGTTCTACCTCGCGCTCCCGCTCACCGTCGGCGCCTTCCTGCTCTGGTACCGGGCGCTCAGCGGCCTGGGCCCGCAGCGCGCGGGTCTGCTGATCGGCGCGGTGCCGGTGTCGGCCTGCGCGGCCAGCGCGGTCCTCGGCGTCGGCACGCCGGGCGCGGCGCAGCTCGCCGGGGTGGCGGTGGTGGTGCTCGGCATCGTCACCGGGCTCAGGCGGGGCTGAGACCGCCGACGGGGCCGGGGCCGCCCATCGGGGCCGAGGCGATTAGTACGACCTGGCGCCGGACGCCGCGCGGGGGTCGGGTAACGTCGGCGCGTGTACCGTTTCGTCTTCTCGTGGCGCTGGGTCCGCCTTCATGTGCTGATCTGGCTGGTCCTCATCCCCGCCTTCATCGGCCTGGGGATGTGGCAGCGGGGCCGCTACCACGAGCGGAAGGCGGAGAACGCGGTCATCAGGACCGCCATGGACGCCGCGCCGGTCCCGATCGAGGGGGTCGACGCGGTCGGGGCCCCGGTGGTCCGGACCAGCCGCTGGAAGCAGGTCACGCTGGCCGGCGTCTACGATCCCGGACACCAGTTCCTGGCCCGCAACCACCAGGTCAACGGCAATCCCGGGTTCTGGATCATCACGCCGCTGACGTTGTCCGACGGCACCTCGGTGCTGGTGAACCGGGGCTGGATCCCGACCGACAGCGCCGACCAGCAGCAGTCGCCGGCCATCCCGGCGCCGCCGGCCGGCCGGGTGGCGCTCACCGGGCGGCTCCAGCAGTCCGAGACCAAGGGCAACACCGGCATCCGCGACGTCACCTCCGGGCTGCCGGCCGGCCAGATCAGCCTGGTCAACACCGACTCGCTGGCCGCCAAGACCGGCCTGACGCTGCGCGGCGGCTACACCGAGGTGATCACTTCGCAGCCGGCCGACGCCGCGCGGATCACGCCGATCGACAAGCCCTCGCTCGACGAGGGACCGTATTTGTCGTACTGGTTCCAGTGGTGGCTGTTCTGCCTGATCGCGATCGGCGGTTGGGTGACGATCATCCGGCGCGAGGCCCAGCACCGGGTCCGCGAGGCGGCCGAGGCCGCCGAGGACGACGAACTCGATGAACTCGACGAGTCGGACGAGCCCGCCGAGCCGACCACGAAGCCCGCCGCGCAGCCCGCCGACGCGAACGCTCCGGACCCGGACCCAGACCGGGCCAACGCCAACGCCCCGGACCCGGCCACCGCCACCGCGCCCGCTACCGCGCCAGCGCCCTGAGCACGTCGGCCAGCTCCTGCGTCGGCTCGAACCGGATCCCGTCCGCGCCGCGCTGCGAGCCCTGCCGGTACAGCACCCCGTCCCGCCACCAGAACAGCTGGTCGCTCACCGGACCGACCCCGGACTCGTACTGCCGCCGGGCCAGCCGCAGCAGGCCCCCGGCGGCCGGCACCGCCTCCGGACCCCGGACCGGGTGCGCCGCGAACAGTCCCCGATTCGGTATCACCACCAGCGCGCCGTTGCTGTCGACGGGCACGTAGTCGGGCAGCCAGAAGGAGTGCGTCGGCACATAGCCGGAGCCGCCGCGCACCACCGTGATCCCGACGCCGTCCGCCTCCAGCCGCCGGGTCTCCAGCAGCCCTTCGCGCCGCACGTTCTCCCGTGCCGTGCGGTACGCCTCGCGCGCCGTCACCTTCCACCGGGCCAGGTCGCCGTAGGCCACCGGGCCCTCCTCGGGCCGGTACCAGCGCACGCCGGCGCCCAGCGGATCGCGCAGCGGCGACGGCGGCACCAGCTCCAGCACCTCCACCAGGCCCTCGGCGCAGAACCGGTGCTCTATCCCGGCCAGCGCCGCCGAATCGGCGTCCTCGCCGCCGAACAGCCGGGCCCGGATCCGGCCCCGGACCGAGGCCCACTCCGAGTCGTGGTCGCCGGTGGCGGACACCGACGAGGCGTAGAACCCGGTCGGGTCCACCCGGGCCAGCACCAGCTCCTCGACCAGCTCCGGCCAGTCCGCCTTCTCGGCGACCTCCATCCGCCGCTTGAGCGCGGCCAGCGGCCACCGCCCCCGGTGCGGCCCGTAGACCTCGATCAGCCCTTCTTCCACGATCGACCAGGCGCAGCCCCGGCGGCGCAGCTCCACATCGAGCAGACCCACCATCGCCACCGCGACCGGATCCCCCTCCGGCCAGCTCCTGCGCGCCTCGGCGGCATGGCGTCCGTTCGTTCCCACTTGCGGTTCCCCCCAAGAAGAGAGTCGTCGTACCGGCTTGCAGAGCAGCCCCCGGCTACCCCCGATCGCACCCCGCACTCAACATTCTGACGAAACCCGGACCCGTAAGGTTGCCGAACCATGCCGATCTAGTCCCCACCTAGTCCTTTCGGCGTATAAGCGCCAGCCATCCCACCGCGGCAACCCAGGGCCCACACTAACGCTACGCGTCGCGCACGTCTGCCTCCAATGGGTGACAACCGACCCGAAAGCGTGACGTCTGCTGTTTCGACCGCGTTGGGCGATACGTGCCCCACACCCCACCGCGCATCGACCCGCCCGACGTACACAGCGCGGTCCTGCTCGGCGTCCCGGCCCCCCGCCGCGACCCGGCCACCACCAGCGCCAACACGCCGCTGCCCCGGCTGCGCCGGACCGGGCATCCGGACCCGGTGGTGACCGACCGGGCCTGGGAGCGGATCAGCGCCCTGCTTCCCGAGCGCCCGCGCCGCCGCCGCAACCCCGGCCGCAAGCCGCTGGACGACCGGGCCGTGCTCAACGGCATCCTGGTGGTGCTGGGCCGCCGCATCGGCTTCGAGAAGCTGCCCCAGGAGCTGGAGTACGGCAGCGGCATGACCTGCTGGCGCCGGCTGCGCGACTGGCAGCGCGCCGGCATTTGGCCCGACATCGCGCGCGTGCTGCGCGAGGAGATCCCCGAGGCCCGCCGCATCGACTTCGACCGCGTGATCGACTCCGGCGAGAGCGGCGAGACCGAGGGCGAGACCCGGGTGGCGCGCCGCCCGCGCTCCACCACCCTGGTCCGCCAGCCGTCCCCGGTGGCGATGGAGTTCGGGTTCACCGCTTTGCGCAAGAGCCGCTGACGCACCGGCGGGGTGTCCCCGGGACGGCGGTCCCGGGGACACCCCCTTCCGACCCCTTCCGGGGTCGCGGCGCCCGGCCATCAGGTCGAACGGGGTGCTAGTAGGGCGTGGATTCGAGCTCGATCGCGGTCTGCGCCTGCGCCACGAAGTCCGCGCCCATCGACGCCTCCCAGCGCGAGTCCCGCGCGATGGACAGCAACTGGTCGCTGGTCAGCGGCAGGTCGGCGCGGTCGGGCCCGGCCAGGCCGTTCCCCGGACCGTTGGTCTCCAGGACCATCACCCGCGAGCCGTCGGTCCGGGTCAGCTCGACACCGCGCGCGGACTTGGCCAGCTTCACCTCGGACGTGCCGGTGACCCCCGGCGTGTCCCACCGGAAGACGTCGCCGCCCGGCGGCACCTTCTTCTTCGGGTCGGCCTGCTTCTTCGGGGGCAGCGTGTAGCTGACCGAGATGGTGGTGTGGTTCCAGTAGAGGTCGCCGAGGAACATGGTCTTCTGCGCCTCCCCGGGGTTCCCGGTGGGCGCGTAGCCGAACGTGTGGCTGAAGTCGCCCGGGCCGCCGACCCTGGTGACGTTCTGCTCCAGCAGCAGAAGCATCGACTGCGCGGTGGTGCGGGCCTGGCCCGAGGGCACCGGCGGCAGATCGCCGATCTCCGACGATTCGTACTCGGTGGGCAGCTGTCCGGAGGTGCTGGTGCCCGGCAGGGGCGTCGACGTCTCCGTGGCCGGCGTGGCCGGGGACGTGGTCGGCGTGGTCGGCGTGACAGCCGGAGTCGGCGGCGCAGTGGTCCTCGGCGCGGCCACCGCGCCCACTCCCGGGCCGACCGCCGCCGGCGCGCCGGGGCCCGAGCCGACATGCCCGGCCGCGAACACCGCGCCGACCGCGACCGCGGCCACCCCGGCGGTGCCCGCCGTGAGCTGGACGATCGTGCGACGGCGCCGCCGCCGCTCGCCGGCCGCCGTCGCGGCGGCCACCAGCGTGCCGATCGGCGGTCCGAGCTCCGCGTCGAGTTCCGCGTCCAGCCGGGCGCGGAAGTCCTCTTCCTGCATCTGGTCCTCCATGAGACGAATAAGTGATCTGCGTCGGTGGGACGGTGAGCCGGCCGGCGCCCGAGCTCGAAGGACGCCGGACCGGAGCTCACCGGTCGGCCAGGAACTCCGTTCCGAGCTGCGCGCGCAGCACTTGGAGTCCCCGGAAGCACAGGCTCTTTACCGAGCCGGGCGAGGTGCGCATGATCTCGGCGACGTGCTCGACGCTGCGGTCCTCCCAGTACCGCAGGACCAAGGCCGCGCGCTGGTTCGGCGAGAGCGTCGCCAGCGCGTCGAGCAGCGTCAGCCGCAGATCGGCCTGGTCCTCCCGGCCGACCCGCTCCGGCACCTCGGCGATCGGCCGCTCGGTGGAGCTGAGCCGCCGCCGCCCGCTGAGGAACTCGCGGAGCAGGACCTGCCGGGCATAGGCATCGACGCTCTCGCGCCGGGAGATGCGCGGCCAGGCCACGTACACCTTCGCCAACGCCGCCTGGGTCAGGTCTTGAGCCTGGTGCCAATCCCGGCACATGAGATAGGCGATGTCGCGGAGCCGCTTGGCCGAGGCGGCCGCGTACTCCGTGAACTCTTCCCTGGCTTCCAACCTGGGTCCCCCGGCGGTGTGAAGGGCTGTTCTTCCGACTGCAGTCACCGGTAGAGATGCGGTGGCGGCGGGTTCGGGTGCGGTCCGATCCGCGGGGAGCTCGCAGAAGTCTGCGAACGACGACTGCCGCCTCGCGGGCGCGACCCTGATCCAGGTCGCGCCCGCGAAGCGGCAGTCGGAATGCGGACCGATCCGATCCGCTAGGCCGGAATGCCCTCCTGCCCCTGGAACTGCACCCGGTAGAGCTCGGCATAGAGCCCGCCCGCGGCCAGCAGCTCCTCGTGCCGCCCCTGCTCGACGATCCGGCCGTCCTCGACCACGAGGATCTGGTCCGCGTCCCGCACCGTCGACAGCCGGTGCGCGATCACCAGCGACGTCCGGCCCTGGAGCGCCCGCGCCAGCGCGCGCTGCACCGCGGCCTCGGACTCCGAGTCCAGGTGCGCCGTGGCCTCGTCGAGCACGACCACGCTCGGCGCCTTGAGCAGCAGCCGGGCGATGGCCAGGCGCTGCTTCTCCCCGCCGGACAGCCGGTAGCCGCGGTCGCCGACCACGGTGTCCAGGCCGTCCGGGAGCGTCCTGACCAGGTCCAGGATCTGCGCGTCCCGCAGCGCGTCGACCAGCTCCTCCTCGGTCGCGGTCGGCCGCGCGTAGAGCAGGTTGCCGCGGATCGTGGTGTGGAACATGTGCGCGTCCTGCGTCACGGTCCCGACCGTGGCGTGCAGCGATTCCAGCGTCACGTCGCGGATGTCGACGCCGCCGATGCGCACCGCGCCCTCGGTCGGGTCGTACAGGCGGTTCGCCAGCGACGTGATCGTCGTCTTGCCGGCTCCGGACGGCCCGACCAGGGCCACCATCTCCCCCGGCGCGGCCCGGAAGGTCACGCCGCGCAGCACCTGCGCCGACGGCGCCTGGTCCAGCCGCGCCACCGACTCCAGCGACGCCAGCGAGACCTCGTCCGCGGCCGGGTACCGGAAGGCCACGTCCTCGAACTCGACGGCGACCTGCCCCTCGGGCACCCGCCCGGCGTCCGGCTTCTCCTTGATCATCGGCTCCAGGTCCAGCACCTCGAACACTCGATCGAAGGACACCAGCGCCGACATCACGGTGATCCGCACGTTCGTCAGCGCCGTCAGCGGCCCGTACAGCCGGCCCAGCAGCGCCGCCAGCGCCATCAGGGTGCCCAGCGTGATCGACTTGCTGATCGCCAGGTGGCCGCCGATCAGGTAGGTCAGCGCGGTGGCCAGCGAGGCGACGAGCGACAGCACGGTCATGAACGCGGCGCCGGTCAGCGCGATCGTGACGCCTGCGTCCCGGACCCCGGCCGCCTTCTCGGCGAACTCCGCGTCCTCCTCCTCGGGACGGCCGAACAGCTTGGTCAGCAGCGCGCCGGAGACGTTGAAGCGCTCGGTCATCATCGCCGACATGTCGGCGTTCAGCGTCATCTGCTTGCGGACCTGGCCCTGCATCCGCTTGCCGACGCGCCGCGCCGGCACCAGGAACACCGGCAGGAGCAGCAGCGAGAGCAGCGTGATCTGCCAGGACAGGTAGAACATGGTCCCGGCGACCAGCACCAGGCTGATCACGTTCGAGACCACGTTGGACAGCACCGAGGTGAACGCCTGCTGCGCGCCGATCACGTCGCTGTTCAGCCGGGAGATCAGCGCGCCGGTCTGGGTCCGCGTGAAGAACGCGATGGGCATCCGCTGCACATGCGCGAAGACCCGCGTACGCAGGTCGTAGATGAGCCCTTCACCGATCCGCGAGGACAGGAACCGCTGCACCAGCGACGCCCCGGCATCGGCCACGGCCACCGCCGCGATGATCAGCGCCAGCCGCGTGACCAGGCCCTTGTCGCCCTTGAGCACCCCGTCGTCGACCAGCTGCTGCGACAGCAACGGCGGCAGCACGACCAGCACCGCGTCCCCGACCACGACGGCCAGGAACAGCCCGATCAGCAGCCGGTACGGCCGCGCGATCCCCATGATCCGCTTGATGGTCCCGGGAGCGAGCTTGTGGTTCAGGATCTCCTTGTCGTCCCGGCCTCGGGCACCCCGCATCATCATCCCCATCTGGGGGCCACCCATCGACACCAGCGTCACTCCCTCTCACAGCGGCGCACCCGCGCAGCCACATGGTCAATGCGAAAGCACCGGTCCGCCATTCCCGCCATGAACCTGGAAACTACCGCCGCTAAAATCTGATCACCATGGACTTCACGACGCTGAATGCCCGCCAGGGCAAGCTCATGGTCTCGGTCGGGGACTCCTTCACCGAGGGCATGTGCGACGACGTGCTGCCGGACGGCAGCTTCCGCGGCTGGGCGGACCGGGTGGCCGAGCGCCTCACCCGGGACGACCCGGCCCTGCGCTACGCGAACCTCGCGGTCCGCGGCAAGCTTATCGGCCAGATCGAGCACGACCAGGTGCCGGCCGCCGCCGCCCTGGACGCCGACCTGGTCACGCTGGCCGGCGGCCTCAACGACGTGCTGCGTCCGCGCTGCGACATCGAGCTGGTCGAGGCCAAGCTGCGCTCCTGCCTGGAGCAGCTGGCCACGGACAAGGCCACGATCGTCATGTTCCGTCCGACCGACCCGCGCCGCCGGATGCGCGGCTCGCAGCGCCTGATGCCCAACACCAGGCACCTGATGCGGCTGGTCGACGAGTTCGCCGAGTCGCACGGCGTCGTGGTCGTGGACCTGTTCACCGCGCAGGTCTTCGACGACCCCCGCCTGTGGGCGGAGGACCGTCTCCATCTGTCGCCCGAGGGACACCGGCGGGTCGCCGAGGCGGTGCTCCAGGCGCTGGGCGCCGAACCGGACTTCGACTGGCGTGCCGAGCTGCCCTCGGCCCGGCCCGCCCCCTGGCTCCGGGCCCGCCGCCAGGACCTGCGCTGGGTCCGGATCTACCTGCTGCCGTGGATCGGCCGTCGGCTGCGCGGCAAGTCGTCGGGCGACGGGCGTGCGGCCAAGCGGCCGCGGCCGGCACCGGTGACACCGGTGACACCGGTCACACCGGCGACCGCGGGGGTCTCGACCGAGCCCATGACGCCAAAGCCCTGATGCGCTGAGGCGCTGACGCCCCAACACCCCGAGGCCCGGAGGCGCCCGCAACCCGCCCATACCGGTCGGAGTTGTCATCCGACCGCGCTTCCACAAAAATGGCGCGGTCCCGATCAGTCCAGCGACCGACAGACAGGCCCTTCACCCATGGACACGCTCCTACGCCTGGGCCGCCGGGCCCGCGGTGAGGTTCCCCCCATCGCGTGGCTCATCCTGCTCCTGGTCTTCGTGACCGAGTACTGGTGGTGGCACAGCCGCGTGAAGCTCTGGGACGGCGACGCGCTCTACTACGTGGCGGCCGCCCTGAAGTTCGCCGGTCACTCCACCGACGAGGCGCTGCGCCAGACCGGCGTCTTCTTCCACCAGGAAGACACGGTCGACCGCATCCGCGGCACCCTCACCGGCGTCGCCGGCCAGCCGGGCGCGGGCGCGCACAACCTGGAAGCCCCCCGCTTCTTCTACTCGTTCCTGGCCGTGCCCTTCATCTGGGTCTTCGGCGCCAAGGGCATCTGGATCGTGTCGCTGCTGTGCGCGCTGGGGTTCCTCTACGTCGCGATGCGCCTTCTGACCCGCCTGTTCGGGGTGCAGCTCGCCCTGGCCCTGCTGCTCCTCTACCAGATCGCCTACAGCTTCTGGTTCTTCCAGACCGGGCTCTACACCGAGTCCCTCGCGGCCCTGCTCATCGTGCTGATCCTGACCAGACTGCCGCTGGGCCGGACCACCACGCGCAACGACCTGATCTGCATCGGCGTGCTGCTCGTGGTCCTGGCCTTCACCCGGCAGACCGTCCCGGTCCCGGCCGCCGCGATCGTCTTCGCCTGGCTGTGGACCGCGATCCGCACCAGGACCTGGGGCCGCGCCAACGAATGGGCGGCACCGGCCCTGGTCGCCGGGGGCGTCGGGGTCGCCGCCGTCGGCCTGGTGAGCACGCTGTTCCCGTTCAACGAGCTGCGGCACTACTCCGAGGTCAACCACCTCGGCAACGTCGCCTACGTCAAGGCGCACCTGGGGCAGACGCTCGGCAAGATCCCGGGCCTGGTGGTGGACATGTTCGCGCGCGAATTCCGGGGCGCCTTCGCCGGCGACCACGGCCTTCAGGTGCTCTGGCTGCTGACCGCGGTCGCGATCCTGTGGCGCCTGCGCGGCGTCTACGCGGCCATGGTCGTCGGCTCGGCGCTGGCCTGCGCGTTCCTGAGCATCCTGGACGCCACCGGGCGCACCTCGCTGCGCTACTTCGTGCCGATGTACCCGATGGCGCTGCTGCTGATCGCGGACTTCTGGCAGTCCCGCGACTGGAGTCTCAGGACTCTCCCGTCCCGGCCAGGTCCCGGAACCGCCGAGTCTGAGCCGCCCGCTCCGCAGCCCGCTGCTCGTCGTACGACCGCCCCGACGCACCCCGCAACAGAGCCTTCGACTCCGTGACCGCCCCGCGCGGGGCGGCCAGCAGGTCCGCGGCCAGCTTGGCGGCCGCGGCGTGCAGCTCCTCGCGCGGCACGACATGGTTGGCCAGGCCGATCCGCAGCGCCTCCTCGGCGTCCACATACCGCGCCGTGGCCACGATCTCCAGCGCCCGCGGGTAGCCCACGGCGTCCACCAGCGGCTGCGTCCCGGCCAGGTCCGGCACCAGCCCCAGGGCCGGCTCCTTCATGCAGAACAGCACGTCGTCGGCCACGATCCGGAGGTCGCAGGCCAGAGCCAGCTGGAAACCCGCGCCGATGGCGTGGCCCTGCACCGCCGCCACCGTGATCAGGTCATTGCGACGCCACCACGTGAACGCCCGCTGATACTCCTCGATGGTCGCGTCGACCTCGGAATCCGAAGCGGCGGCGAACGTCCCGAAGGCCTCGAACATCGACCGGTCCAACCCGGCCGAGAACGACTTGCCCTGCGCGCGGAGCACCACCACCCGCACCGTCCCCGGCAGCGCCGCACCCACCGCGGCGAGCGCGGCCCAGAACTCCGGGGTCTGCGAGTTCCGCTTCTCCGGCCGGTTCAGCGTGACCGTCGCGGACTCCCCCTCCAGCACCGCGTCGATCCCGGCCGACGCGGCCTGCTGTGTCGTATTCTCCCAGCTCATCACGGTCTCCCACGGTCCCGGCAGCGGCATCCTGACGTGTCGGAAAGCGAGACTACCGGCCGGTAACTTGTTCCGCCACCGGGAGGCCCCACAATGGAGGGGTCGGCAGGACCTGGAGCGCCGACACGGCAAGGGGCGGGGTGCCCATCACGCACCCCGCCCCTCGCACACCGATTGGCTGCCCGAAAGCTCTGACGAGCCCAGCCGACCGGCTCACGTCACGTCGGTCAGGCGGTCTTCGCCTTGCCACGCGTCGCGCCGCCCCGGCCCCGCAGCGTCACACCGGATTCACTGAGCATCCGATGCACGAACCCGTACGAACGACCCGTCGACTGCGCGAGGGCGCGGATGGACTCACCCGCCTCGTACTTCGCCTTGAGGTCGATCGCTAGCTGCGACCGCGCGTCGCCGGTCACCCGGCTGCCCTTCTTGAGAGTCTCGGCCACACGTGCCTCCTGGAGTGGATGTGCGCTCTAGCTACACATGATCACCCCTCGCAGCGCTCTTGGCCACCGATTCGGCGATGTTGCCCATAACATCAATGTCACGTCGCCCGATCCGACGAGCGAATCACTCCGATTTGTCCGGCTATCGCATGATCCAGCTCCCGCATCGAATCAGCCCACGATGAAACATCCCGGGTTCCCGCGGCGCCGGCCACCGTCGCGCCACGCGGGCGGACACGGGCCGGGCCGGGCCGTCCGCCGCAGCTCTGGGCGGCAAACGGCGGCCGCGCCGGGGCGCCCGGCAGCGGGGCGGCCACGGATTTCGTATCAGAGAACGTGCATGATTCCGGAAGGATCGCAGGCCATCGGGCGTCGTCCCGCGCCCGTGGTCGAGGTTCTTGCTGTCGGCGCGGCGCCGGCCCGGGGCCCGGCGCCGCGCCGCCCGGGCCCGATCAGGCCAGCGACACCAGATCCAGGTACTGCTCGCTCCACATGTCCTCGTCCCCGTCCGGCAGCAGGATGACCCGCTCCGGCTGCAGGGCCAGCACGGCACCCTCGTCGTGCGTCACCATGATGACAGCGCCCTCATACGTCCCCAGCGCGCCGAGGATCTCCGCCCGCGACGCCGGGTCCAGGTTGTTGGTGGGCTCGTCGAGCAGCAGCACGTTCGCGGTGGAGACCACCAGCGTCGCCAGCGCCAGCCGGGTCTTCTCCCCGCCGGAGAGCACGCCCGCCGGCTTGTCCACGTCGTCGCCGGAGAACAGGAAGCTGCCCAGCGTCTTGCGGACGTCGGCGAGGTCCAGGTCCGGCGCGGCGCTGCGCATGTTCTCCAGCACCGTCCGCTCGGGATCGAGCGTCTCGTGCTCCTGCGCGTAGTAGCCGAGCTTGAGCCCGTGCCCCTCCTCGACCTTGCCGGTGTCCGGCTGCTCCACGCCGCCCAGCAGCCGCAGCAGGGTGGTCTTGCCGGCGCCGTTCAGGCCGAGGATGACCACCTTGGAGCCCCGGTCCACCGCCAGGTCGACATCGGTGAACACCTCCAGCGACCCGTAGGACTTGGACAGGCCGGTGGCCATCAGCGGCGTCTTCCCGCACGGCGCCGGCGTCGGGAAGCGCAGCTTGGCCACCTTGTCCGACTGCCGCACCTCCTCCAGCCCGGCCAGCATCCGCTCGGCCCGCCGCGCCATGTTCTGCGCCGCGACGGTCTTGGTCGCCGACGCGCGCATTTTGTCGGCCTGCGCGTTCAGGGCCGCGGCCTTCTTCTCCGCGTTCGCGCGCTCGCGCTTGCGGCGGCGCTCGTCGTCCTCGCGCTGCTTGAGGTAGAGCTTCCAGCCCATGTTGTAGTAGTCGATGGCGGCGCGGTTGGCGTCCAGGTGGAACACCTTGTTCACGCACGACTCGACCAGGTTCACGTCGTGGGAGATGACGATGAACCCGCCCTTGTAGGCCTTCAGGAAGTCCCGCAGCCAGACGATCGAGTCGGCGTCGAGGTGGTTGGTGGGCTCGTCGAGCAGCAGCACCTCGTTGTCCCCGAACAGGATCCGGGACAGCTCCACCCGGCGGCGCTGACCGCCGGACAGGGTGTGCAGCGGCTGGGCGAGGACGCGCTCGGGCAGTCCCAGGGCCGCGGAGATGGTCGCGGCCTCGGATTCGGCGGCGTAGCCGCCGGCGGCGAGGAACTCGTCCTCCAGCCGCGCGTAGCGCCGCATCGCCTTCTCGTGGACGGCGACGTCGGTCGAGGCCATCCGCGCCTCGTTCTCCTGCATCCGGCGCCGGATCTCGTCCAGGCCGCGCGCGGACAGGATCCGGTCGCGGGCTATGACGTCCATGTCGCCGGTGCGCGGGTCCTGGGGCAGATAGCCGACCGGGCCGGAACGGCTGATCGTCCCGGAGGCCGGGATGGTCTCCCCGGCCAGGGTCTTGGTGAGGGTGGTCTTGCCGGCCCCGTTGCGGCCCACCAGGCCGATGCGGTCGCCGGGGCCGACCCGGAAGGAGGCCTTCTCGATCAGGATTCGGCTGCCGGCCCGGAGCTCGACGTCGGTGGCGGTGATCACGACGCACCATTTTACGGGGCGCCGGACGTGCTCCCGGCCACCCGTACCGCGCCCGGCCCCGGACGCGGCGGTCTCAGATCGCCTGCAGCCCCGCGATCAGCCGGCTCCCCAGGCCCCGGTCCACCCGCTTGCTGTCCCGCCAGCACACCGCGAAGGACCGTCCGGCCCGCCAGGAGCTCAGCGCGGTGCGGGTGTACCCGACCGTCGCCGAGGGCAGCTCGTCGACCTTGAACCAGCCCAACTGCTCGCATTTGCCCGGCTCGGCGTTCACCGGCCCGCCGGACCAGCGGCTCGCGGTGAAGAACAGCTGCATCTGCGGCTCGCCGCCGGCCTCCCGGTGGTGGACCGTCACCGCGTGTTCCAGATCACCGGGGTCGATCCGCACACCCAGTTCCTCGCGCGCCTCGCGCACGAGCGCCTGCATGGCGTCCTCGCCGGACTCCACGTGCCCGGTGGGGACGTGCCAGCGCCCGGCGCCCCACACGCTGCCCTTGCGCAGGCCCAACAGAACCCGGCCGTCGTCGGGCCGCTGCAATATGAGATGGACGGCCAGCAGGCACGAGGCCCGGGCCTTGTCCGACGCCTGTCGGGTTGCGGACACAAGCTCCCCCTTTGAACACGCGGCACTTGACCATCTCGTTACGTCAACAGGTACCAACCTACCCACACGTACCGGGCTCTACGCAAGACTCAAATGCACATGCATTCGGCGAGTGCGACAGCTGAACCGTTTTCGCCAGGCCCTCCGCCACCGACAAAACCGCCCGATCCGCAACGGATCGGGCGGCCGACGGCCCTCCGGCGGGTCGCCGGAGAATCAGGAGTCTCAGTCAGTGGAACGCAGAACCCTCACAGGGTGAATGCTCACACGTTGAACCCGAGCGCGCGCAGCTGCTCGCGCCCGTCGTCGGTGATCTTGTCCGGACCCCACGGCGGCATCCACACCCAGTTCACCCGGAAATCGGCGACCAGGCCGTCCAGCGCCATCCGCATCTGGTCCTCGATGACGTCCTGCAGCGGACACGCCGCCGAGGTCAGCGTCATGTCGACGGTCGCGATGTTCGCGTCGTCCACCGTCAGCCCGTAGACCAGGCCGAGGTCCACGACGTTGATGCCCAGCTCCGGGTCCACCACGTCGCGCAGCGCCTCGGTGACGTCGTCCACGGGCGCGATCTCTGTCGTGCTCATGCCTTCACCCTGTTCTTGTCGCTCTTGTCCTCCGCCGCGAGCGCCTGGGCGGTCGCGTCCTTCCACGCCATCCACGACAGCAGCGCGCACTTCACCCGGGCCGGGTACTTGGAGACGCCGGCGAACGCCACCGCGTCCTCCAGCACCTCCTCGTGCTCCTCGGCGAACTCCTGGCCCTCGCCCCGGGACTGCATCAGTTGCAGGAAGGTCTCCTGGACCTCACGCGCCTGCTGCACGCTCTTGCCGATCAGCAGGTCGGCCAGCACCGAGGCCGAGGCCTGGCTGATCGAGCAGCCCTGGGACTCGTAGGAGATGTCGCTGATCACGTCGCCGTCCAGGTCGACGCGCATGGTCACCTCGTCGCCGCACGTCGGGTTGACGTGGTGCACCTGCGAGGCGAACGGCTCCCGCAGGCCCTTGTGGTGCGGGTTGCGGTAGTGGTCCAGGATGATCTCCTGGTACATCGATTCCAGCTGCATCCTCTGCTTACCTCCCAGCCTTCGCGGCGGTCCCGGTCGGGCTCTCTAGACTCCGAAGAACCGCTTCACCTCGTCCAGGCCCTCGATCAGGGCGTCGACCTCGGCGGGCGTGGAGTACAGGTAGAACGACGCTCGCGTGGTCGCGGGAATTCCGAACCGCACGCACACCGGCCGCGCGCAGTGGTGGCCGACCCGCACCGCGATGCCGTGCTCGTCGAGCACCTGGCCGACGTCGTGCGGGTGGATGTCGCCCAGCGTGAACGAGATCGCCGCGCCGCGGTCGTCGGTGGTGTTCGGGCCGATGATCCGCAGCCCGTCGACCTCCTGCAGCCGCTTGAGCGCGTACTCGGTGATCGCGTGCTCGTGCGCGGCCACGTTGTCCATGCCGATGCCGTTGAGGTAGTCCACGGCCGCGCCCAGGGCGACGACCTCGGCGATCGGCGGCGTGCCGGCCTCGTACTTGTGCGGCAGGCCGGCGTAGGTGGACTTCTCCATGGTGACGGTCTGGATCATCTCGCCGCCGCCGAGGAACGGGGGCAGCTCCTCCAGCAGGTCCCGGCGGCCCCACAGCACGCCGATGCCGGTCGGGCCGAGCATCTTGTGGCCGGTGAAGGCCACGAAGTCGGCGCCCAGGGCCTGCACGTCCAGCCTCTGGTGCGGCGCCGACTGCGAGGCGTCCAGCACCACCAGCGCGCCGACCTCGTGCGCCCGCTTCACGATCGTCTCGACCGGGTTGACGGTGCCCAGGATGTTGGAGATGTGGACCAGCGAGACCACCTTGGTGCGCTCGTTGATCAGCTCGTCGAGGTTCGACAGGTCCAGGCGGCCCTCGTCGGTGATCCCGAACCAGCGCAGCTTGGCGCCGATCCGCTCGGCGGTGAGCTGCCACGGCACGATGTTGGAGTGGTGCTCCATCTCGGTGACCACGATCTCGTCGCCGGGGCGGATGCCGTAGGGCTCGCCGGCCCAGCCCAGCACGTTGGCGACCAGGTTCAGCGCCTCGGAGGAGTTCTTGGTGAACACCACCTCCTCGCGCGGGGCGTTGATGAACGCGGCCACCTTGTCACGGCCGCCCTCGTACAGCGCGGTCGCCTCCTCGGCCAGGACGTGGATGCCGCGGTGCACGTTGGCGTTGTGCATCGAGTAGTACTCGACGATGGCGTCGATGACCTGCTTCGGCGACTGCGAGGTCGCCGCGTTGTCCAGGTAGACGAGCTTCTTGTCGCCGTGGACGGTGCGGTGCAGGATCGGGAAGTCCTCGCGGATCCGGTCCGTGTCCAGGAACTGAGGGGTGATGACCATGGAAAATCAGGCTCCAGCCTTGGCGTAGCTTTCGTAACCCTCGGATTCCAGCTTGTCGGCCAGTTCCGGGCCACCCGATTCCACGATGCGGCCCTCGGAGAAGACGTGCACGTGGTCCGGCTTGATGTAGCGCAGGATCCGCGTGTAGTGGGTGATCAGCAGAACGCCGACCTCGCCGCTCTCGCGGACCCGGTTCACACCCTCGGAGACGGTCTTCAGCGCGTCCACGTCCAGGCCGGAGTCGGTCTCGTCGAGGATCGCGATCCGCGGCTTGAGCAGCTCCATCTGGAGGATCTCGTGGCGCTTCTTCTCCCCGCCGGAGAAGCCCTCGTTCACGTTGCGCTCGGCGAAGGCCTTGTCCATCTGGATGGTCTCCATGGCCTGGTTGACCTCCTTGACCCAGGTGCGGAGCTTGGGGGCCTCGCCGCGGATCGCGGTCGCCGCGGTGCGCAGGAAGTTGGAGACGGTGACGCCGGGGATCTCCACCGGGTACTGCATCGCCAGGAACATGCCGGCCCGGGCCCGCTCGTCCACGGTCATCGCCAGGACGTCCTCGCCGTCCAGGGTCACGGTGCCCGAGGTGATGGTGTACTTCGGGTGCCCGGCGATCGAGTAGGCCAGGGTGGACTTGCCCGAGCCGTTGGGGCCCATGATGGCGTGCGTCTCGCCCTGCTTCACGGTGAGGTTCACCCCGCGCAGGATCTCGCGCGGGCCGCCCTCGCCCTCGACGGTGACGTGCAGGTCCTTGATCTCCAAAGTCGCCATGACTTGTTACGCCTCCTTCACGGCGACGTACAGGTCATCGCCTTCGATCTTCACGGGGTACACCGGCACCGGCTCGGTGGCCGGCAGGCTGGACGGCTTGCCGGTCTTCAGGTCGAACATCGAGCCGTGCAGCCAGCACTCGATCTCGCAGTCCACGACCTCGCCCTCGGACAGCGCCACGTTGGCGTGCGAGCACACGTCGTGGATCGCGTAGTACTCGCCGCCGTGCAGCACCACCGCCACCGGGGTCTCGCCGACCACGACCGCCTTGGGCTGGTCCGGAGTCACCTCGGACACCCCGCAGGCCCGGGTCCAGGTCTGCTCGGCGTGCTGCGGCCCGCTCACGCCACCGCTCCGGCCAGCTCGTCCTCGACCTTGGCCATCAGCCGCTCCTCCAGCTCGGCGATGCCGATCCGGCCGATGACGTCGGCGAAGAAGCCGCGCACCACCAGGCGGCGGGCCTCGTCCTCGGGGATGCCGCGGGCCTGGAGGTAGAACAGCTGCTCGTCGTCGAACCGGCCGGTGGCGCTGGCGTGGCCGGCGCCGACGATCTCGCCGGTCTCGATCTCCAGGTTCGGCACCGAGTCGGCGCGGGCGCCGTCGGTGAGCACCAGGTTGCGGTTCAGCTCGTAGGTGTCGGTCTGCTCGGCCTCGGCGCGGATCAGCACGTCGCCGACCCACACCGTGTGCGCGTCCTGGCCCTGGAGCGCGCCCTTGTAGGTGACGCGGGACTTGCAGTGCGTGGCGCTGTGGTCGACCAGCAGCCGCTGCTCCAGGTGCTGGCCGGCGTCGGCGAAGTAGACGCCGAGCAGCTCGGCGTCGCCGCCGGGCGCGGTGTACGCCACCCGCGGGGTCAGCCGGACCAGGTCGCCGCCGAAGCTGACGTTGATGGACTGGAACCGCGCGTCGCAGGCCAGCCGGGTCTGCTGCTGCGACAGGTGCACCGCGTCGTCGGCCCAGTCCTGCAGCGCGATGACGGTGAGCGAGGCGCTGTCGCCGACCAGGAACTGCACGTTCTCGGAGTAGACGGCGCTGCCCTGGTAGTCCAGGACCACCACGGCCTTGGCGAACGGCTTGACGTCGATCAGCACGTTGCCGAAGGCGGTGCCGCCGACGCCGGTGACGGCGATCCGCACCGGCTCGGCGAGCTCGGCCTCGGCCGGGACCGTCACCACGGTGGCTTCCGAGAAGTTCGCCCAGGCCAGGGCCGAGGTGCGGTCCACCGGCGCGCCGGCCGTGCCCAGGCGGGCGTCCTCGCGGCCCACGGTCTCCACCGTGACCGGCTCCGGCGCGGTGACCTCGACGGCCACCTTGCCGTCGGCCGACGGGTCCTCGTGCAGTCCCCGCAGGCGTTTGAGCGGGGTGAAGCGCCAGTCCTCCTCGCGGCCGGTCAGCACCGGGAAGTCCGCGGGGTCGAAGGAGGTGTGGCGCTCCACGCGCGCGTCGGTCGGCTGGCTCACGGCGCGGCCGGTGCCCGGGCCGGCGAGGCGGTTGCCCGCGCCGGGCTCGTTCACGGTCACGGCGGCCGCGGTCTTGGCGCCCACCTGGTTCTGCGGGTCAGACATCGATGTCCCGTATCTCGTGGTTCTTAGTGGTCTTCTCGTTCCGGGGCGGGGTCGGCCGCGATCAGCCGACGGCGCCTTCCATCTGCAGCTCGATGAGCCGGTTGAGCTCCAGCGCGTACTCCATCGGCAGCTCCCGGGCGATCGGCTCGACGAAGCCGCGCACGATCATCGCCATCGCCTCGTCCTCGGTCATGCCGCGGCTCATCAGGTAGAACAGCTGGTCCTCGCTGACCTTGGAGACCGTCGCCTCGTGGCCCATGGACACGTCGTCCTCGCGGACGTCCACGTAGGGGTAGGTGTCGGAGCGGGAGACGGTGTCGACCAGCAGCGCGTCGCACTTCACGGTGGACTTGCTGTGGTGCGCGCCCTCCTGGACCTGGACCAGGCCGCGGTAGGAGGTGCGGCCGCCGCCGCGGGCCACCGACTTGGAGATGATCGTCGAGGAGGTGTGCGGCGCGGCGTGCACCATCTTGGCGCCGGCGTCCTGGTGCTGGCCCTCGCCGGCGAAGGCGACGGACAGCGTCTCGCCCTTGGCGTGCTCGCCGAGCAGCCAGACCGCCGGGTACTTCATCGTCACCTTGGAGCCGATGTTGCCGTCGATCCACTCCATGGTGGCGCCGGCCTGCGCGGCGGCCCGCTTGGTCACCAGGTTGTAGACGTTGTTCGACCAGTTCTGGATGGTGGTGTAGCGGACGCGGGCGTTCTTCTTCACCACGATCTCCACGACCGCCGAGTGCAGCGAGTCCGAGGAGTAGACCGGGGCGGTGCAGCCCTCGACGTAGTGGACGTAGGAGTCCTCGTCGGCGATGATCAGGGTCCGCTCGAACTGGCCCATGTTCTCGGTGTTGATCCGGAAGTAGGCCTGGAGCGGGATCTGGACGTGCACGCCCTTGGGGACGTAGATGAACGACCCGCCGGACCACACCGCGGTGTTCAGCGCGGAGAACTTGTTGTCCCCGGTCGGGATCACCGTCGCGAAGTGCTCGCGGAACAGCTCCGGGTACTCCTTCAGAGCGGTGTCGGTGTCCAGGAAGATGACACCCTGCTCCTCCAGCTCCTTGTTGATCTGGTGGTAGACGACCTCGGACTCGTACTGCGCGGCGACACCGGCGATCAGGCGCTGCTTCTCCGCCTCCGGGATGCCGAGCTTGTCGTAGGTGTTCTTGATGTCCTCGGGCAGCTCGTCCCAGGAAGCGGCCTGCTTCTCGGTGGAGCGGACGAAGTACTTGATGTTGTCGAAGTCGATGCCGCCCAGGTCGGCGCCCCACACCGGCATCGGCTTCTTCTCGAACAGCCGCAGCCCGCGCAGCCGCATCTGGAGCATCCACTCCGGCTCGTTCTTCTTCGCGGAGATGTCGCGGACGACGTCCTCGTTCAGGCCGCGGCGCGCCGCGGCGCCCGCGACGTCCGAGTCGGCCCAGCCGTACTCGTAGGTCCCGAGGCCTTCGAGCTGCTCGTGCGAGGTGGTGGTCATGATGCGTTCCCTCCGGAAGCCTCGGTGGTCTTGCTGGTCCCGGTGGCTGAAGCTGTCATCGGGATGAAAGTCGTACAGACGCCGTCGCCGTGGGCGATGGTCGCGAGTCGTTGGACATGGGTGCCCAGCAGTTCGGCGAAGGCCTCGGTCTCGGCCTCGCACAACTGCGGGAACTGCTCGGCGACGTGCGCCACCGGGCAGTGGTGCTGGCACAGCTGCCCGCCGGCGGCCGGAGCCTTGCCGGACTCGCGCAGCGTGGCGGCGTATCCCTCCTCGGTGAGGAGCTTGGCCAGCAGCGCCGGCCGCTCCTCGGCGGGCACGCCCTGGAGCCGTTCGCGGAAGCGGTCGGCGAGCTCGGCGACGCGCTTGCGCGCGAAGGCGTCCACCGCGTCGCTCCCGGCGTTGTCGGCCAGGAACTTCAGGGCTTCGACAGCGAGCTGGTCGTAGGCCTGGTAGAAAACGCCCCGGCCGCGGTCGGTGAGCGCGAACACCTTGGCCGGACGGCCGCGGCCGCGCTGCCCGTAGGTCCGCTGCTGCCGCGCCTCGACCAGGTTCTCGGCGAGCAGGGCGTCAAGATGCCGACGCACGCCGGCGGGGGTCATCTTCAGCCGCTTGCCGAGATCGACGGCGGTCGAGGGCCCGTTCGCGAGAATCGAGCGCGCGACCCGGTTGCGGGTACCGACGTGCACGTCAGAGGCATCGTCGGCGGACGACGACACACTGGCGATCTGGTTCGGCACGCTTTCCACAACACCAGTGTGCCTTTATTCGTTCCCGCGTACCAAGTAAGGGAGACCTAATAAGTCACGCGACTGTGACGTAATTCACGCGCGGTGAACACCCGGCGAACAGCGGCCGCCCCGAGCCTACGCCTGGCGCTCCGACGGCTCGGCAGCGGGCGGCCGCAACGCCTCGGCTACCCCGCTACACCTCGGCGTGCCCGACCAGAGCCGCCGCGCCGATCAAGCCCGCGTCGCCCCCGAGCGCCGCCGTCTGCACGGTCACGTCGCGCGTGAACGACAGCCGCGCGTACTCCTTCAAATGCTCGCGCAGCGGGCCGAACAGCAGGTCGCCGGCCTTCGACACGCCGCCGCCGATCACCGCGGTCTCGATGTCCACCAGCGCCGCGGTGCCGGCGATGGCCGCCGCCAGGGCCTTGGCCGACAGATCGAACGAGGCCAGGGCCGCCGCGTCGCCGGCCCGCGCCGCCTCGGCGACCTCGATCGCCGACGTGCTCCCCACGCGGGCGGCGATCGCCGTGCCGCTGGCGACGACCTCCAGGCAGCCGCGCGAACCGCAGGGGCACGGCGGCCCGTCCAGCTCCACGCACATGTGGCCGATGTGGCCGGCGTTGCCGCTGGGGCCCGGCCGGAGCCGGCCGCCCAGGATCAGGCCGCCGCCGACGCCGGTCGAGACGACCATGCACAGCGCGTTCTCGCGGCCCCGGGCCGCCCCGCGCCAGTGCTCGCCGGCCGCCATCGCCACGCCGTCCCCGGCCAGGGTCACCGGCCGGTCGGTGGCCTCGGCCACCCGGGCGACCAGCGGGAAATCGCGCCAGGCGGGGATGTTCACCGGGCTGATCGTGCCCTTGGCCGCGTCGATGGGCCCGGCGCTGCCGATCCCGACCGCCCGCACCCGCTCCCAGCGCGGATCCGCCATCAGCCGCCCGAGCAGGGCCTCGACCGCCGTCACCGGCTCCTCGGCGGGCGTCGGGTGCTCGTGCCGGGCGAGCAGCTCGCCCCCGCTGTCGACCAGGCCCGCCGCGATTTTCGTGCCGCCGATGTCGATGGCCGCGTACACACTGCCTCCGGAATGCTCTTAGATGGGAGAAGCCGCCGAGCTGGGGGCTCAGGATCTCCAGCTCGGCGGCGGTTTCGAAAAGCGGCGGCGCGCCGGTCCGGTCAGCCCAGGGCCAGCGTGTCGATCGCGGCCAGCTCCTCGGCGGAGAACTCCGGCCCGGACACCGCGGCCACGTTCTCCTCCAGCTGCTTGACCGACGAGGCCCCGATCAGCGCCGAGGTCATCCGCGGGTCGCGGAAGACCCACTGCGTGGCCATCTGCGCCAGCGACTGCCCGCGCTTGGCGGCCAGGTCGTTCAGCCCGCGCAGGCGCTCCAGCAGCTCCGGCGTCAGGGCGGCCTCCTTCAGGAAGTGCCCGACCGAGGCGCGCGAGCCGGCCGGGACGGTGCCGTCCAGGTAGCGCGAGGTGAGCAGGCCCTGCTGCAACGGGCTGAAGGCGATGCAGCCCATCCCGGCCTCGGCGGTGGCGTCGAGCAGCGAGTCCTTCTCGATCCAGCGGTTCAGGATCGAGTACGACGGCTGGTGGATCAGAGCCCGCACGCCCATCCCGCGCAGGATCTCCGCCGCCTCCCGGGTCTTCTCGGCGGTGTACGACGAGATGCCGACGTAGAGCGCCTTGCCCTGCTGCACCGCGGTGGCCAGCGCGCCCATCGTCTCCTCCAGCGGAGTCTCCGGGTCGAAGCGGTGCGAGTAGAAAATGTCGACGTGGTCCAGGCCCATCCGGGCCAGCGACTGGTCGAGCGAGGCCAGCAGGTACTTGCGCGAGCCCCACTCGCCGTACGGCCCGGGCCACATGTCGTAGCCGGCCTTGGTCGAGATCACCATCTCGTCCCGGTAGGGCCGGAAGTCCTGTGCGAACACCCGGCCGAAGTTGATCTCGGCCGAGCCGTACGGCGGTCCGTAGTTGTTCGCCAGGTCGAAGTGGGTGATCCCGAGGTCGAAGGCGCGCCGCAGGATGGCCCGCTGGTCGGCCAGCGGCTTGGTGTCGCCGAAGTTGTGCCACAGCCCGAGCGAGACCACGGGCAGTTTCAGCCCGCTGTTCCCGGTGCGCCGGTACGGCATCCGGCCGTCGTAGCGCGCGGGGTCGGCGGCGTAGGTGGTCAGGACGTCCATGCGGTTCAGGCCTCCGAGGTGCCGGTGGAGAGGTCAGCGCGGATGAAGCGGAGCGTGACGAGCTGGAAGGGCCGCAGGCCCAGCCGGAGCGTGTCGCCCTCGGACTCCACCGACACACCCTCTCGGCTGATCGGCCGCTCAAGCAAATCGCAGATCTCCAGGCCCGAGAACCCGAAGTTCGGGGTGATGCGCGCCGCGGCCCGGCCGCCGTGCGCCTCGTAGACGCGCAGCACGACGTCGCCGCCGCGGTCGTCGGCGAGCTTGATCGCGGAGGCGACGACGGCGTCGTTGTCGATGGCGAACAAAGGTTCGACCACGCCGGAGCCCGCGACCCGCCGCTCGGCCAGGTTCACCGCGTACCCCTCCCGCACCGCGTCGCCGATGCCGGCGCCCACCACCAGCGCGTGCCGGAACCGGTGCACGCCCTGGTCGGTCTCCGGGGCCGGGAAGCGCGGCGCGCGCAGCAGCGAGACGCGGGCCGTGGTGGTGGTGCCGCCGTCCTCCCGCACGGTGCGGGTGACGTCGTGGCCGTAGGTCGAACCGCTGACCAGGGCGACCCCCCAGCCCGGCTCCTCGAAGTGCACGAACCGGTGGTTGCAGGCCTCGAACTTCGCGGCCTCCCACGAGGTGTTGGTGTGCGTCGGCCGGAAGAGGTGGCCGAACTGCGTCTCGGAGGCGTAGCGGTCGGCGTGGATGTCCAGGGGGAACGCCAGCTTGAGGAACTTCTCGGTCTCGTGCCAGTCCACCTCGGTCGCGAGGTCCAGGCGCTTGGCGCCGGCCACGAGGGACAGTGTCTGCTCGGCCCGCGACGCGCCGAAGGTCCGGGTCACCCGCACCCCGCCGGGCACGGCCTCGACGGCGTCGGCACCGGTCAGGTCCGTGACCGTGTTGCGGTAGAACTCGTCGACGTCCCAGGCGTCCCACATGTTCGGGAAGTCCGGGTGGATCTGGAGCAGGTTCGCCGCCGAGCCCGGCGCCACGGCCTCCCGGCCGTCCGCGCGGTCGACCACCGACACCACCAGGCCGGAGCCGTCGATCTCGACCCGGACCAGGCCGTTGTCCAGGATGTAGCCGCCGGACGCGCGCGGCGCCGCCGCGACCGGCTCGGCGTCGGCGACGGCCGCCGCGGCACCGGCCGGGACCCCGGACCGGAGGTGCGGCGTGCTGTTGAACAGCACCTCGCCGTCCCCGGCGCCGACGAGTTCGGCCTGCGCCGCGCCGATGATCCCTTCCAGCTCCTCGCCGAGCCGCCGGTAGGTGGCCTCCGCCTCGCGGTGCACCCACGCGATCGACGACCCCGGCAGGATGTCGTGGAACTGGTGCAGCAGAACTGTCTTCCAGATCCGGTCCAGCTGCTCGTGGGGATATTCGGAGCCGCTCCGCACCGCCGCCGTCGCGGCCCACAGCTCGGCCTCGCGCAACAGGTGCTCGCTGCGCCGGTTCCCCTGCTTCGTCCCGGCCTGGCTGGTCAGCGTCGCCCGGTGCAGCTCCAGGTACAGCTCCCCCACCCACACCGGCGGGTTCTGATATTCGGCCTCGGCCTTGGCGAAGAAGTCCGCGGGCTTCTCCCACTCGACCTTCGCCGAGCCCTCCAGGTCCCGCATCCGCTTGGCCTTGGCGATCATCTCGCGGGTGGTCCCGCCGCCGCCGTCGCCCCAGCCGGTCGGGGCCAGCGACACCGACGCGCGGCCCTTGTCCTTGAAGTTGCGCGCGGCATGCGCGATCTCGCTGCCCTTCATCGAGCAGTTGTACGTGTCGATCGGCGGGAAGTGCGTGAAGATCCGGGTGCCGTCGACGCCCTCCCACAAGAACGTGTGGTGCGGGAACTTGTTGATCCGGCTCCAGGAGATCTTCTGCGTCAACAGCCACTTCGAGCCGGCCGCCTTGATGATCTGCGGCAGGCCGCCGGCGAAGCCGAAAGTGTCCGGCAGCCAGGCCTCGTCGTTCTCGACGCCGAACTCCTCCAGGAAGAAGCGCTTGCCGTGCACGAACTGCCGGGCCATCGCCTCCGAGCCGGGCATGTTCGTGTCCGACTCCACCCACATGCCGCCGGCCGGCACGAAGCGGCCGTCGGCCACCGCCTTCTTCACCTTCTCGTAGACCTCGGGGCGGTGGGTCTTGATGAAGTCGTACTGCGCGGCCTGCGACATCGTGTAGATGAAGTCCGGCTCGTCGGCCAGCAGCGCGGTCATGTTCGCGGTGGTGCGCGCGACCTTGCGGACCGTCTCGCGCAGCGGCCACAGCCATGCCGAGTCGATGTGCGCGTGGCCGACGGCGGAGATCCGGTGTGCCGAGGGCACGGCGGGCTTGGCCAGCACCGGCGCCAGGCACTCGCGCGCCGCGGCGGCGGTGGCGTTCACGTCCTGCAGGTCGATCGCGTCCAGCGCCTGCTCGACGGCGCGCACGATCTCGTACCGGCGCGCCGAGTCCTCTGGCAGCTCCAGCATCAGCTCGCCGAGCACTTCCAGATCGGCGACCAGGTTCCACACGGTCTCGTCGAAGACCGCCAGGTCCAGCCGCTCCAGCCGGTACTGCGGCTGGTCGCCGGCCGTCTCCTTCTCGCCGAGCAGCGTCGGCAGGAAGGGGTGGTAGTCCAGGATCACCGGGTTGGAGGCCGCCTCGACATGCAGCAGCACCTCTTCGCCGCCGGCCGCGCGCTCGGCCACCCGCACCCACTGGTTACGGGGGTTCAGGCCCTTCACCGGCGAGCCGTCGGGCCGGTAGACCAGGCCCTCGCACTGGAAGCCGGGCATGTTCTGGTCGAATCCGAGGTCGATGATCGCCTCGACGGTCTTCCCGGCCCACTCGGCCGGGACCGTGCCCTCGACGGTGAGCCAGCTGGTCCCCCACGGGGCGCCCCACTTCGCGCCCACCGCTATCGGCTCGCGAGGCGCCGCCAGACCCTCGGCCACCGGCACCGGCTCGCCCGGGGCGACCCAGATCGCAGCGGTCAGCGGAACCGATTCCGGGTAGACCGCCGGCGCGATGCGCTCCTCCAGGACACGCTTGAGCCGCTGCTCCACCAAGGCCCGGTTATCGTGCATCGCGATTGCTCCAAACGTCCTCGACCGTCAGCACCTCGGTGATGCCGCGTGCAGTCAGATGATTCTTATCCTCGGCGAGGCCTTCCAGCACCACGGCCGGGCGCACACCGACCTCCAGCAGGCGCATGTAGGCCTCGTAGAAACTCCCGCCGGGCGCGCAGACGGCGCGCGCCGTCACGGCCTCGGGCAGATCGACGGCCAGCGCGGTGGTGCGCGGGGCCGGCGGCGTCCAGTGCGCGCGGGTCTGGCCGGCGATCTTCGCCAGCTCCAGCCCGGCCGGCTTGGGCTCGCGGCCCGTGGTCAGCAGCCCCAGGCTGTACTCCAGCTCCGGGAAGTCGGCCAGCGCGCGGTCCACGTCGTGCGAGCACCACCAGGTGATCCCCCACAGGTCCGGGCAGTCCAGGGCGTGGGCCACGGTGGCCCGGGTGAACTCGGCGGCCCGGTCGGCCGGGATGTGCGGCTGCGGCGCCCCGACCTCCTGGAGCCACACCGGCCGGTGCGGGTCCACGGCCCAGGCCTTCGAGAGTTCGATCAGGTACTCGGCGTGGTGCGCCACGGCCGTGGAGTCCGAGCCGTAGCGCTGCTGGGTGCCGTTGAACACCCAGGAGTGGATCGTGGTCGCGGCGCCCTGCCGGGCGGAGTGCGCCGGGGTGAACGGATGGTCGTCGAGGTACCAGGCGGCGTCATAGGAACAGTGCAGGTGGAACTTGCCCGGGGCGCCCTGCTCGCAGGCCTCGAGCATCCGGTCCAGCCAGGCGGCGGCCTGCGCGGGGGTGATCCGGTCGGGGTCCGGGTGCGGGTCGCCGGAGAACTGGTTGGTCTCGTTGCCCAGCGTCAGGCCGATGAAGTGGGGCCGGTCGGCCAGCGCCGCGGCCAGGGTGCGCAGGTACTCGGCCTCCCCGGCCAGGACGTCCGGGTCGGTGAACATGTTCCGGCGGTGCCAGCTGGTGATCCAGGACGGCTGGAAGTCGAAGCTGGACAGGTGGCCCTGGAGGCCGTCGACGTTGACGTCCAGCCCGCGCTCCCCCGCGGCGTCGGCCAGCGCCACCAGCTGCTCCACCGCGCGCGGGCGGATCAGCGTGCGGTTGGGCTGGAACAGCGGCCACAGCGGGAACACCCGCACGTGGTCCAGGCCCAGCGCGGCGATCGAGTCCAGGTCGGCGCGCACGGCGTCGAGGTCGAAGTCGAGCCAGTGGTGGAACCACCCGGCGCTCGGGGTGTAGTTGACGCCGAAGCGCGGGGCGGCGGCCGGAGCCTGCGGGTCTGCGGTCATATCCGGGGCTGGTCCCTTGTGAGTGTGCGTGTGCTGGGTACGCGTGCTGGGTGCGGGTGCTGGGTACGCGTGCTCGGTGCGGTGCGAAGGCCCGGGACGCCGGGCGCGGATCAGCCGGATCAGCCCTTGATGGCGCCCTCGGCCACTCCGCGGAAGAAGTACCGCTGCAAGCCCAGGAACAGCGCCAGGATCGGGATCAGCGCGATCATCGTGCCGGCCGCGATCACCCGCGGGTCGTGGGACCACTGGCCGTCCAGATAGGACAGGCCGACGGTCAGCGTGAGCTTGTCCGGGGTCTGGAGCACCAACAGCGGCCACAAGAAGTCGTCCCAGGCGCCGATGAAGGCGAAGATCGAGATGACGCTGAGCACGCCCTTGACTGCCGGGATGCCGATGAACCGCAGCCGCTGCACGGCGTTGGCGCCGTCGATGATCGCGGCCTCCTCGACCTCCTTGGGCAGCGCCAGGAACGCGTTGCGCATCAGCAGCACGTTGGTCATCGCGATCATGTCCGGCAGGCAGACGCCCAGCAGCGTGTCGCCCAGGCCCAGGTTGGTGATGAACTGGAACTTGGAGATGATCGTGACCTCGGCGGGCAGGATCAGCGTCGAGACGAACACCCCGAGCAGCAGCTTGCGGCCCTTGAACTTCAGCCGCGCGAGCACGTACCCGGCCAGGGTGGCGCCGACGACGTTGCCGGCGACGTTGACGAACGCCACGGTCAGCGAGTTGACCGCGAAGTGCCAGACCGGGATGGTCCGCTGCACCTGGCCGAAGTTGTCCAGCGTCGGGTGCCGCGGCAGCAGGTGGATGCTCTGGGTGAAGACGTCCTCGGTCTTGCTTTTCAGCGCGGTCGACAGCTCCCACAGCATGGGGCCGATCGAGACCAGCAGCACGATCGTCAGGATGAGGTAGCGGAAGACCAGACCGGTCCGGGTCGGCGCGTCGAAGATCGGCGAGCGGCCCTTGCGGTCGGGATGGGGCAGCGCGCGCCCGCGCGGTGCGACGCGGCGCTCCTGGAGCTCGCGGGGCTCGTCGGCGGTGGTCGCGGTCATCAGGATTCCTCCTGCGCGTGCTTGTTCAGGCGGGTGAGGAACAGCAGCGGGATCGCGGTCAGGAAGAACAGGAACACGCTGATGGCGCTGGCGTAGCCGAGGCGGCCGTCGCTGCCGGAGGCGGCCTGCTGGACCAGCATCACGATCGAGACGTCCTGGCCGCCGACGCCGCCGGTGCGGCCGCCGAGGATGTAGAGCTCGGTGAACACCCGCATCGCGTTCACCGCGATCAGCACGGAGATCAGGATCATGGTGCCGCGCACCCCGGGCACGGTGACGCTCCAGAACCGGCGCACCGACCCGGCGCCGTCCACCGCGGCCGCCTCGTGCAGGTCCCGGCGCACGCTGCCGAGCGCGGACATGTACAGCACCATGTAGTAGCCCAGTCCCTTCCACACGGTCAGCGCCACCGCGGACAGCAGCAGCAGCCAACGGTCGGTCAGGAACGGGATGGTCTTGTGCAGGAAGCCCAGCGACTGCGCCAGGTTGTTGATCAGGCCGCGGTCGTCGAGCAGCCACTTCCAGATCAGCGCCACGGTCACCGCCGAGGCGATGACCGGGAAGTAGAACGCGGTCCGGAAGAAGGCGATGCCGGGGATCTGCCGCTGCACCAGCAGGGCCAGCAGCAGCGGCAGCACGGTCAGCAGCGGGACGCAGACCACCATGAAGATGATCGTGTTCACCACCGCGTCCCGGATGTGCGGGTCGTGCCAGAGCAGCCAGTAGTTCTTGAGGCCGATGAAGTGCCCACCGGTCAGCTGGTGCACGTTGGTGAACGACAACGTGATCGTGTTGACGGCCGGCCACACGCTGAACAGCGCGAGCCAGATCAGCGCCGGGAGCATCAACAGCCAGGGCGTGTAGAACCGGTGGGACCTCATCGGCTTCCTCTTCACTCTTCTCTCGAGAAATCAGGACGGGAGAGCCGAGCTCACTGGCTGAGCAGCGCGTTCGCCTGGTTGACGGTGTTGTCCAGCGCCTGCTTGGCGGACTCCTTGCCGGTCATCGCCTTGGCGATCTCCTGGTTCAGGACGGTGTTCATCGCGTCGGTCCAGATCGGCGGCGTGAAGTTCACCGCGGTGGTCAGATCCTTGTACGCGATCACCGAGGCGTCACCCTGCGGCGTGCCGTCGCTCTTGCTGTACTCCGGGTCGTCGGCGGAGGCGGCCGAGCCGGGCAGGAAGCCCGGGGCCAGCTTGATGAACGCGACCTGGTTCTCGTTGTTCGTGACGAACTCGGCGAAGGCCAGGGCCAGCGGCAGGTTCTTGCTCCTGCTGGCCACCGACAGGCCCTGCACGTAGAGCGGCGCGGTGTCCAGCGCCGGCGAGGGCAGGACGTTCTCGGCCAGCGACGGGTTGTCCTGCTTCAGGCTGGTGATCAGGTTGCCGCCGCCGGTGGTCCAGGCCACCTGCTGCTTGCTGAACAGCGCCGAGTTGCCCTCGTAGGCGTTGTCCAGGACGTTGGAGGGCAGGTAGCCGGCCTTGTAGGCCTGGGTGTACTTGTCCAGCATCGCCGCGGCCGGGTCGGTGTTGAAGGCGAACTTCGTGCCGTCGTCGCTGAGCAGCTTGGTGCCGGTGTTGGCGATGTCCGACAGGCCCGGGGCCCGGGACATCAGGTAGTCCTTGCCGCCGGAGTTGTCGTGCATGGTCTTGGCCTGCGCGACCAGCTCGTCGAAGGTCTTCGGGGGCTTGGTGGCGTCCAGGCCGTCCTTGGCCATCAGCGCCTTGTTCCAGTAGCTCACGTCGGTACCGAGGTACCAGGGGAAGCCGAAGTTCGAGCCCGCCTTGTCGATGTCCTGGTAGCTGTAGGCGTTCAGGCCGCTCTTGACCCAGTCGGTGTCCAGCGTCGGGACGTTCTTCCTCAAGTCCAGCAGGTTGCCGGTCTTGGCCACCGCGTGCGCGATGTCCGGCGGCAGGTTGATCACGTCCGGCAGGCTGCCGGTGGCCACCTGGCTGGTGACCTTGGTCGGGTAGCCGTCGCCGGGCTGGTCGATCCAGTTGACGTCGGTGCCCGGGTGCGCCGCCTTGAAGTCCGCGATCAGCTTGGTGAAGTACGGCGTGAACTTGTCGTTCTTCAACGACCACGTCTGGAACGTGATGGAGCCCGACAGCGCCGCGGTGGTGGCGACGGTCCGGTCGGCGTCCTTCGTCGACGCCTTGCTGCCGACGCCGCAGCCGGCGGTCAGCAACGTCGCGGCCACGGCTATAGCGGATACCGCGGTGGTCCTGCGCATGGTGATGACTCCCGATCTTCGCAGTGTGAGGGGATCTTCAATGGAGCGTTCGGGTCGTTCAGGAGTGCGGAGCTGATTGCCGAGAGATTACTAAACCGCTCTAGTAAATGGGGACTATGCTCTGCTCGATCCGGGGTGTCAAGAGCCGCGCCGGAAAGCGCCGCCCGCCTCGTACCGCCTTTCGCCGCCGCGGCCGACACGCCGCAGCGACCCCTGGGGGAACCGTGACCAGACCGACCATCGACGACATCGCCCGCCGGGCCGGCGTGTCCAAGAGCGCCGTCTCGTTCGCGCTCAACGACCGCCCGGGGGTAAGTCCCGCCACCCGCGAGCGCATCCTGCGGGCGGCCGCCGAGATGAACTGGCGGCCGCACAAGGCGGCGCGCGCCCTGGGCGGCGCCCGCGCCGACGCCGTCGGGCTGGTGGTGGCCAGGCCGGCGCAGACCATCGGCGCCGAGCCGTTCTTCGGTCTGCTGCTCGCCGGGCTGCAAGCCGGGCTCTCGGCCCGCTCGGTGGCGCTGCACCTGATGATCGTCGAGGACACCGCCGCCGAGATCGAGGTCTACCGGCGCTGGACCTCCGAACGGCACGTGGACGGCTTCGTCGTGGTGGACCTGCACTATCGCGACCGGCGGGTCCCGGTGCTGGAGGAGCTGGGCGTGCCGGCCGTGGTGCTCGGCGGCCCGAGCGGCCACGGCACGCTGCCCGGCGTCTGGGCCGACGACCGCGAGGCGATGCTGTCCCTGGTCGACTACCTGGCCGCGCTCGGCCACCGCCGGATCGCGCACGTCGCCGGCGACGAGGCGTTCCACCACACCCGCCGCCGGATGCGGGCGCTGAAGGACGGCGCCCGCCGCCTGCACCTGGCCGACGCCTTCTCGGTGCCCACCGACTTCAGCGACGCCCAGGGCGCCTCGGCGACCCGCGCGCTGCTGGCCGGGCCGCGCCGCCCCACCGCGGTGATCTTCGACTCGGACGTGATGGCGGTCGCCGGCCTGGCGGTGGCGGCGGAGATGGGCGTGGCGGTGCCGGCCGGGCTGTCGGTGGTGTCATTCGAGGACTCCCTGCTCACCCGCATCGTGCACCCGGCGGTCACGGCGCTGGGCCGCGACACCTTCGGTCTGGGCGGCCAGGTCGCGGCAACGCTGCTGGCCGCGATCGACGAACCGGGGTCGGTGCGGGACGTGCGGACGGCGACCCCGCGGCTGACCGTGCGGGAGAGCACCCGCGCCCCTTACACAGCGCGAAAGGCGTGAACCGGCCCAGTGATCTTCTCAACCGGTTCAGTGAACGATCGCGCCGATGGCCGTCGACCAGGACGGCGGGGACGATGGAGCACTCCCACGGATCCGCGGGATCCGGGCGCTTCCCAGTGTGGCCCGGGGGTCGCGGGTCGGCATGACGACTTCCGGCGCGGGCCCCTCCCACCGGTGTTCCCGGCGGCCGGCGCGGCCCCCTCGCGCATCCTCCGATGTGCGCTTTCCCACGTCCTGGTGCCGCTCGCAGCCCTCCCGCGCAGCGTGTGGCGCACATAACATCGTCACCCGGCGCCGAGCACCCCGCCGAGGCTTCGTAGAATCTCCGCTATGGGACAACCAGCCGTAGAAGTGACCGGCCTGGTCAAGAGGTACGGCGCGAAGACCGCGGTGGACGGCTTGAACCTCCAAGTGGAGACCGGGACCATCACCGCCGTACTCGGCCCGAACGGGGCCGGGAAGACCTCGACCATCGAGTGCTGCGAGGGCTACCGCAAGCCCGACGGCGGCACCGTCCGCGTCCTCGGGCTGGACCCGGTCGCCGAGGGGGAGCGGCTGCGGCCCCGGATCGGGGTGATGCTCCAGTCCGGCGGCATCTACCCGACCGTGCGCGCGGTGGAGATGCTGGAGCACACCGCCAAGCTCTACGCGAACCCCCTGGACACCGGCGCCCTGATCGAGCGCCTCGGGCTCGGCTCGGCCGGCCGCACCCCGTTCCGCCGGCTCTCCGGCGGCCAGCAGCAGCGCCTGTCGCTGGCCCTGGCCGTGGTCGGGCGGCCGGAGCTGGTGTTCCTGGACGAGCCGACCGCCGGGCTGGACGTGCAGGCCCGGCACGCCACCTGGGAGCTGATCGAGCAGCTGCGCCGGGACGGCGTCACCGTGGTGCTCACCACCCACCTGCTCGACGAGGCCGAGCGGCTGGCCGACTCGGTGGCGATCGTCGACGCCGGCCGGGTCATCGCCCACGACACCCCGGCCGGCCTGGCCGCCGCGAACGGGACCGCGGACACCGCGATCCGCTTCACCGCCCCGCCCGGCCTGGACCTGGCCGACCTGCTGGCCGGGCTGCCGGCCGGCCTGAGCGCGGTCGAGCAGCCGCCCGGCGGCTACACCGTGGGCGGCGACATCACCCCGGACGTGCTGGCCCGGGTGACCGCGTGGTGTGCCGCCAAGGACGTGATGCCGCAAGGGCTGAGCGTGGGACGCCGTACCCTCGAAGACGTCTTCCTCGATCTGACCGGACGGGAACTCCGTTGACCGCCACCGCCTCCGCCGACGAGACCGGCGCCATGAAGGCCTCGCGCGCCGCCGCGCCGCTGAGCTTCGCCCCGGCGCCGGGCGCCGCCCCGGCGTCCCGGATGATCCTGGCCCAGGCCGGGCACGAGGTCCGGCTGATGCTCCGCAACCCGGAGCAGCTGCTGCTGACCATCGTGATCCCGGCGCTGATGATGGTGCTGTTCTCCGGGGAGTCGCTGATCGCCACCGACGGGCCCGGCAAGCGCATCGACTTCTACACCCCCGGCCTGTTCGGCGCCGCGGTGCTGTCCACGGCGTTCACCGGCCTGGCCATCGGCACCGGCTTCGAGCGCCGCTACGGCGTGCTCAAGCGGATGGGCGCCACGCCGCTGCCCCGCTGGGGCCTGGTGGTGGCCAAGGCGCTGTGCGTGCTGTGCGTGGAGGCCATCCAGATCGCGCTGCTCTCGGTCATCGCGCTGGCCATGGGCTGGCAGCCGCACGGCGACCCGCTGGCGGTGGTGCTGCTGGTGGTGCTGGCCACCGGGACCTTCGCGGGCCTGGGCCTGCTGATGGCCGGCACCCTGCGCGCCGAGGCCACCCTGGGCCTGGCGAACTTCGTCTTCCTGCTGCTGCTGGCCGGCGGCGGAGTGATCATCCCGCTGTCGAAGTTCCCCTCCGGCGTACGCCCCGTGCTCGACGCCCTCCCGATCACCGCCCTCACCAACGGCCTGCGCGACGTGCTCCAGCACGGTGCCACACTGCCCTGGGCCAACGTCGGTATCCTCGCCGCCTGGGCCGTGGCCGCGATCGCGGCCGCCGCCCGGACCTTCAAGTGGGAGTAGCAGGACCATGACGCAGACCGCCGGGGACGCGACCGGCACAGCCACGAGCACTCCGGCGGTCGACCCCGCAGGTCCCGCGGGTCCTGCGGGTCCCGCCGCCCTCGCCCCGGCCGTCCCCCGCCGCCGGGCCGCCGACCCGCGCCGCCTGCTCGCCTGGCGCCCGACCCCGGCCGTCGTCCAGGCGGCCTGCCTGGCCGCGCTGATCGCCAACATCGGCATCATCGTCACCGGCGGCGCGGTCCGGCTCACCGGTTCCGGCCTGGGCTGCCCGACCTGGCCCACCTGCACCGACGACAGCCTGGTCCCGACCAGCCGGCTCGGCGCGTACGGCGCGGTCGAGTTCACCAACCGGATGCTGACTCCCGGCGTCTCGATCGCGGTCGGCGCGGCGCTTGTGGCGTGCCTGCGCTGGCATCCGCGCCGCTCGGCCCTGATCAAGCTGTCCTGGCTGCTGTTCGCCGGCGTGGTGGTGCAGGCGGTCATCGGCGGCATCTCGGTGCGCACCCACCTGGCCCCGATCTGGGTCGCGGTGCACATGCTGGTGTCGCTGGCGATGGTCGCGCTGTCCTACGTGCTGTGGACCCGCAGCCACGAGCCGGGCGACGCCGCACCGACCCCGACCGTGCAGCCGATCCTGCGGCAGCTCGGCTATGTGCTCACGGCCGGGGTCGCCGCCCTGCTCGCCGCCGGCACCGTGGTCACCGGCAGCGGCCCGCACTCCGGCGCCAAGGCCGGCGACCCGGGCAACAAGCGCTTCCCGCTGACCCCGGCCAACGCCACCCAGCTGCACGCCGACCTGGTGTTCCTGGTGGTCGGCCTGACCATCGCGCTGTGGTTCGCGCTGAAGGCCACCGGAGCGGCGCCCCGGATCCTTGCCAAGGTCCGCGACCTGTTCCTGGTGCTGATGGCGCAGGGCGTGATCGGCTACGTCCAGTACTTCACCCACCTGCCGGTGCTGCTGGTCGGCATCCACATGTTCGGCGCGGCCCTGGTCTGGGTTGCGACCTGGCGGGTACTGCTGGCCATGCGCGAGCGGCCGGAATCGGCCTGAACCATCCTGAACGACAGCGTGTCCCCGGCCTGATGCTCGCAGGCCGGGGACACGTCTATATATACGTGCACTACAGCGTGGGTCGCTGTTCTCAGACGCCGGGCGCGGCCACCACCAGCTCGGCCAGACCCGAGACCTCAACCGCGCCTTCGCGAGCCGGCACGAAGGCCGACTCGCCCTGGGTCAGGGTCAGCGCGCCCCGGGTGCCGCGCAGCTCGACCTCGCCGGACAGGGCCAGCACGATCCGCGGCCCGGTGCCCGGCAGATCGGCACGCAGCGTGGTCTTGGTGTCCAGGACCACGTGGTACAGCCGGAACTCCGGCGCCGGGGTGTCGAACTCCTCGACCCCGGCCCCGAGCGCCTTGCCCCGGCGCACCGGGACCGGCACCGAGGCGTCCATGACCCGCAGCAGCTCGGGGACGTCGATGTGCTTGGGCGTCAGCCCGGCGCGCAGCACGTTGTCGGAGTTGGCGAGCAGCTCGATCCCGGTGCCGCGCAGGTAGGCGTGCAGGCCGCCGGCCTCCAGGAAGATGGCCTCGCCGGGCTTGAGCACCACGCGCTTCATCAGCAGCATGGCGACCAGCCCGATGTCGCCGGGGAAGTCGCGGGCGACCTGGAGCACGGCGGCGAAGTCGGCGGCCAGGTCGCCGTCCTTGTCCGCGCCCCGGCCGGCGGCGTCGACGACGTCGGCGACCAGCCGCTCCCGGGTGTCGGCGGGCCACTCCAGCAGCTTGCCGATCACCGCCGCCACGGTGTCGGGCCGCGGGCGGTCCGCGAGCTCGGCACGCAGCGGCTCCAGCTCGTCGACGCCCAGCTCGACCACGGCGGCCAGCACCCGCTCGGCGTCGGCGGCGTCCCGGCAGCCGGCCAGCGCCTCGAAGTCGGTGAGCGCCATCAGGATCTCCGGCTTGGGCCAGTCGTCCACGTAGTTCCGGTTCGGGTCCCCGGCCGCGACGCCGCGCTCCTGCTCGGCGGCGTAGCCGGCCTCGGCCTGGGCCCGGGTGGGATGGGTCTGGATGGACAGCGCCTTGGCCGCCGAGAGCACCTTGAGCAGGAACGGCAGCCGGTTCTGGAACCGGGCGGCGATCTGCGGGCCGAGCATCCCCACCGGGTCGGCGGAGACGAAGTCCAGCAGCGTGGCCTCGCCGCCGTCGATCCCGGACGGGGCGCTGGGGTGCGCGCCCATCCAGAGCTCGGCCTCGGGCTGCCCTGAGGGCTCCCGGCCGAGCAGGTCGCTGATGGCCCTGGGCGATCCCCAGGCGTAGTGCTGGGTGGTATTGGTCAGCCGATACACGTTTCCACAGGCTAGTGGAAACGAGCGCTCACGCGAGGCGAAGGCGCACTACTGGGTCGAGCGCCGAGTGGGGTGCTGGGACTGGTTCTCAGCCGACGAGCGGGCTCACCGCGGCGGCCACGAACAACAGTGCCAAGTACATGTTCGAGAAGTGGAACAGCCGCATCGGCAGCAGCTCGGCCCCGTCCTTGCCGGACCGCGCCCGCAGGTCCAGCCGGTGCGCCTCGACCAGGAACACCACGCCGAGGACGGCCGCCGCGATCGGATAGACCAGGCCGGTGTGCCCGATCGGCCCCAGCAGCAGCGAACAGGCGACGGTGGCGTAGGAGTACCAGACGATCTGCCGGGTCACCTCGCGCGCCGGGGCGACGACCGGCAGCATCGGCACCTTGGCCGCCGCGTAGTCCTCCTTGTAGCGGATCGCCAGCGCCCAGAAGTGCGGCGGCGTCCACAGGAAGACCACCATGAACAGCACGACCGGCGCCCACGCGAGCTTCCCGGTCGCGGCGGTCCAGCCGATCAGCGCCGGGAAGCACCCGGCCGCGCCGCCCCACACGATGTTCTGCGGCGTGCGCCGCTTGAGCACCATCGTGTAGACGAGCACGTAGAAGGCGTTGGCGGCGAGCGCCAGGCCCGAGGACAGCCAGTTCACGAACAGGCCGAGCCACAGCGTGGAGACGACCCCGAGCACGAGCCCGAACACCAGGGCGTTGTGCGGCGTGACGGACGCGGCCGGCACCGGACGGCGGCGGGTGCGCCGCATCTCGGCGTCGATGTCGCGGTCGACGTAGCAGTTCAGCGCGTTGGCGCTGCCGGCCGACAGGTAGCCCCCGACGGTCACCGCGATCACCGGCCACAGTGGCGGAACATGGCGCAAGGCCAGGAACATCACCGGGATGGTGGTGATCAGCAGCAGCTCGATGATGCGCGGCTTGGTCAGGGCGACGTACGCCTTGACGACCGCCGCGGCGTGGCCGCCGCGGTCCCCGGACCGGCCTTCCGGCAACGGGCCGACGGCCCGGGACGGAGCCGTGGCCGCGGGAGTCTCGACCGTGGTCAAAAGCCCGTCCTCCATGGATGCCTGATTCGGACAAGAGGCAACTTTAGACCGTCACCCTCGCCGGGCATGCGGCGGGTCGCCCTATCGCGCATTGAGTCGCGCCGCGCATGCCGCCCGGCTACAGAGCGAACCTCTCAGACACCCTTCACCTCAGCCTTTGCCCAAGTTAGCCCTATGTACGTATCCCACCTGCTGACTCGGAACGCGATGCCCCTGTGGTCCGAGTAGGCTGGCGAAACGAGATCTGAATCATGATGCGCAGGGGTCCCAGCTGCTGTACCCGAGCGTGGGGCCTCGGCGCGTGAACTGCGAAGGAGCGCTTCCGGTGAGCACCGCAAGCACCGCAACCCCGTTCGAGTGGACCGACTTGGACAAGCGCGCTGTGGACACCGTCCGCGCCTTGGCCATGGACGCCGTCCAGAACACCGGTAACGGTCACCCGGGGACGGCCATGTCCCTCGCCCCGGCGGCCTACCTGCTCTTTCAGCGGCACCTTCGCTTCGATCCGGCCGACCCGCACTGGGTCGGCCGCGATCGTTTCGTCCTGTCGTGCGGCCACTCCTCGCTCACCCAGTACATCCAGCTCTACTTCTCCGGCCTCGGTCTGGAGCTCGACGACCTGCGCCACTTCCGGCAGTGGGGCTCGCTGACCCCGGGCCACCCGGAATACGGCCACACCGCCGGTATCGAGGTCACCACCGGCCCGCTGGGCCAGGGCCTGTCGAACGCGGTCGGCATGGCGATGGCCACCCGCTACGAGCGCGGCCTGTTCGACCCGGACGCGCCGGCCGGCGAGTCGCCGTTCGACCACACGATCTACGTCTTCGCCTCCGACGGCGACCTGGAGGAGGGCGTCACCTCCGAGGCCTCCTCGATCGCCGGGCACCAGAAGCTGGGCAACCTGGTCGTGGTCTACGACGACAACCACATCTCGATCGAGGGCGACACCAAGGTGGCCTTCGGCGAGGACGTGCTGCACCGCTACGAGGCCTACGGCTGGCACGTGCAGCACGTGGACTGGCTCAGCGGCGGCGAGTACCACGAGGACGTCCAGGCCCTGCACCAGGCGCTGCTGGCGGCCGAGGCGGAGACCGGCCGGCCCTCGATCATCCGGCTGCGCACCATCATCGGGTGGCCGGCGCCGAACCTGCAGAACACCGGCAAGGCGCACGGCGCGGCGCTGGGCGAGGCCGAGGTCGCGGCCACCAAGAAGGTCATCGGCTTCGACCCGGACCAGCACTTCGAGGTCGCGCCGGAGGTGCTCGCGCACGCCCGCCAGGTCGGCGTCCGCGGCGCCGGCGCGCACGCCGCGTGGGACGGCGAGTTCGCCGCCTGGCGCACCAAGAACCCGCAGCGCGCGGCCGAGTTCGACCGCGTCGCGCGCCGCGAGCTGCCGGCCGGCTGGGCCGAGAAGCTGCCCAGCTTCGAGCCCGGCAAGGACGTCGCCACCCGCAAGGCCTCCGAGGCCGTGATCCAGGCCATCGCCGAGTCGGTGCCGGAGCTGTGGGGCGGGTCGGCGGACCTGGCCGAGTCCAACCTGACCACCATCAAGGGCGGCAAGTCCTTCCTGCCGACGGTGTACGGCCAGACCGAGTTCGGCGAGTCCTCGCCCTACGGCCGGATCCTGCACTTCGGCATCCGCGAGCACGCGATGGGCTCGATCCTGAACGGTATCGCGGTGCACGGCAACACCCTGCCGTTCGGCGGCACCTTCCTGGTGTTCTCCGACTACATGCGGCCCGCGGTGCGTCTCGCGGCCCTGATGAAGCTGCCGGTGACCTACGTCTGGACCCACGACTCGATCGGCCTGGGCGAGGACGGCCCGACCCACCAGCCGGTGGAGCACGTGGCCGCGCTGCGGCTGATCCCGGGCATGACCGTGGTCCGCCCGGGCGACGCGAACGAGACCGTCGGCGCCTGGAAGGCGCTGATGGAGAAGCACACCGGTACCGACGACCGCGGCCCGGTCGGCATCGCGCTGACCCGCCAGGGCATCCCGACCTGGGACCACGAGGCGCTGGGCTCGGCGCTGGACGCGGTCGAGGGCACCGCCAAGGGCGGCTACGTGCTGGCCGAGGCCACCGGCGGCACGCCGCGGGTGATCCTCATCGGCACCGGTTCGGAGGTGCAGCTGGCGGTCCAGGCCCGGGAGGCGCTGGAGGCCGACGGCATCCCGACCCGGGTGGTGTCGATGCCGTCCACCGAATGGTTCGAGGAGCAGGACGCCGCCTATAAGGAGTCGGTGCTGCCGGCCGCGGTCAAGGCGCGGGTCTCCGTCGAGGCGGGCGTCGGCGCGGGTTGGAAGCAGTACGTCGGCGACGCGGGCCGCAGCGTCTCGCTGGAGCACTTCGGGGCCTCCGCCGACTACCAGACGCTGTACCGCGAGTTCGGCATCACGGCGGAAGCCGTCGAGGCCGCGGCCCGGGAATCCCTGGCCGCTGTCGGCGCTTGATTTTGAGTGAAGAGGGAGATGACGAGATGACGAACCAGAACCTGGACGCGCTGTCCGGGGCCGGCGTGGCGATCTGGCTGGACGACCTGTCCCGCAAGCGCCTGCGGACCGGCAACCTGGCCCAGCTGATGACCGAGAAGAACGTCGTGGGCGTGACCACGAACCCGACGATCTTCCAGAAGGCCATCGTGGGCTCGGAGGTCTACACCGACCAGCTCCGCGACCTCGCGGTGCGCGGCGTGACCGTCGACGAGGCGATCCGCATGATCACCACCGCCGACGTCCGGGACGCCGCCGACGTGCTGCGCCCGGCCTACGACGCGTCGGACAAGCAGGACGGCCGGGTCTCGATCGAGGTCGACCCGCGCCTGGCGCACCAGAGCGCGCCGACCGTCGCCGAGGCCAAGCAGCTGTGGTGGCTGGTGGACCGGGAGAACGTGTTCATCAAGATCCCGGCCACCCGCGAGGGCCTGCCGGCGATCACCGAGACGCTGGCCGCGGGCATCAGCGTGAACGTGACGCTGATCTTCTCGCTGGAGCGCTACCGCGCGGTGATGGACGCCTTCCTGGCCGGCCTCGAGCAGGCCCAGGCCAACGGCCACGACCTGGGCAAGATCGCCTCGGTCGCGTCGTTCTTCGTGTCCCGGGTGGACACCGAGATCGACAAGCGCCTGGAGAAGCTCGGTAAGACGGAGCTGCGCGGCAAGGCGGCCGTGGCGAACGCCCGCCTGGCCTACGAGGCCTACGAGGAGGTCTTCTCCTCCGACCGTTGGAAGGCCCTGGAGGCGGCCGGCGCCAAGGCGCAGCGTCCGCTGTGGGCCTCGACCGGCGTCAAGGACCCGGCGTACTCGGACACCATGTACGTGGACGACCTGATCGTGACCGGCGTGGTGAACACCATGCCCGAGGCCACCCTGGACGCCGAGGCCGACCACGGCAAGCCGGTCCCGGACGCGGTCCACGGCACCTACGACGCGGCGCGCCAGGTGCTGGCCGACCTCGAGGAGGCCGGCGTCTCCTACGACGACGTCGTGCAGCTGCTCGAGGACGAGGGCGTGGACAAGTTCGAGGTCTCCTGGAAGGAGCTCCTCGACTCGGTGCAGGGCGAACTGGACAAGCTGAAGTGAGCACCCAGCCCGTTTTCCACCACAAGGGCGGGAACCACCCCGGTTTCCAGCTCTCGCAGGCGGAGAAGACGCAGCTCGCGCACGAGACCGGCGGCCCCGACGGCGTGGTCCCGAACCCGCTGCGCGACGCCGCCGACCGCCGTCTGCCCCGCATCGCCGGACCCTGCGGCCTGGTGATGTTCGGCGTCACCGGCGACCTGTCCCGCAAGAAGCTGATGCCGGCGATCTACGACCTGGCCAACCGGGGGCTGCTGCCCCCGGGCTTCGCCCTGGTCGGCTTCGCCCGGCGGGACTGGGCCGACCAGGACTTCGCCGAGGAAGTGCACCAGGCGGTCAAGGAGCACGCGCGGACCCCGTACCGCGAGGAGGTCTGGCGCCAGCTCTCCGAGGGCTTCCGCTTCGTCTCCGGCGAGTTCGGCGACAAGCAGGCCTTCATGGAGCTGAAGGAGACCATCGACAAGCTCGACGCCGAGCGCGGGACGAACGGCAACCACGCCTTCTACCTCTCGGTGCCGCCGAAGTTCTTCCCCGGCGTGGTCGAGCAGCTCCACGAGGTCGGCCTGGACCAGGGCCCGGAGGGCTCCTGGCGCCGGGTGATCATCGAGAAGCCGTTCGGGCACGACCTGGCCTCGGCCCGCGAGCTGAACGCGATCGTGGACTCGGTCTTCCCGCCCAAGTCGGTCTTCCGGATCGACCACTACCTGGGCAAGGAGACGGTCCAGAACATCCTGGCGCTGCGCTTCGCCAACGAGATGTTCGAGCCGATCTGGAGCCGCGACCACGTCGACCACGTGCAGATCACGATGGCCGAGGACATCGGCATCGGCGGCCGGGCCGGGTACTACGACGGCATCGGCGCGGCGCGCGACGTCATCCAGAACCACCTGCTCCAGCTGCTGGCGCTGACCGCGATGGAGGAGCCGGTGTCCTTCGACGCCGACGCCATCGCCGCGGAGAAGACCAAGGTGCTCTCGGCCGTCCGGCTCCCCGACGACCTGGACACCTACGCGGTGCGCGGGCAGTACGCGGCCGGCTGGCAGGGCGGCGAGAAGGTGATCGGGTACCTGCAGGAGGACGGCATCGCGCCGGACTCGCTGACCGACACCTACGCCGCGGTGAAGCTGGAGGTGAACACCCGCCGCTGGGCCGGCGTGCCGTTCTACCTGCGCACCGGCAAGCGGCTGGGCCGCCGGGTCACCGAGATCGCGGTGGTCTTCAAGCGCTCGCCGTTCCTGCCCTTCACCCCGACCCAGACCGAGGAGCTGGGGCAGAACGCCCTGGTGATCCGGGTGCAGCCGGACGAGGGCGTGACCGTGCGCTTCGGCTCCAAGGTCCCGGGCACCTCGATGGAGGTGCGCGACGTGAACATGGACTTCGCCTACGGCGAGGCGTTCACCGAGTCCTCGCCGGAGGCCTACGAGCGGCTGATCCTGGACGTGCTGCTCGGCGACGCGCCGCTGTTCCCCCGGGTCGCCGAGGTGGAGCTGGGCTGGGAGGTCCTGGACCCGATCGAGGCCTACTGGGCCGCGAACGGCAAGCCGGAGCAGTACACCTCGGGCACGTGGGGGCCGGCCAAGGCCGACGAGATGCTCGCCAAGGACGGACGGAGCTGGCGGCGGCCATGATCAAGCACCTGGATTCCACCACCTCGGCGAAGATCGCCAACGCCCTGATCGACATCCGCAAGGAGGCCGGGGCGGCCACCACGGGCGCGGTCCTGACCCTGGTGATCGAGACCGACGAGCGGCACCACTACTACGCCCTGCGGGCCGCGCGCGAAGCCTCGCGCGCGCACCCCTCGCGCATCCTGGTCGTGATACCGCACCCGGAGCAGCCCTTCAGCGGGCTGGACGCCGAGGTGCGGGTCGGCGACGAGATGGGCCCGGGCGAGGCCGTGGTGATGCGGCTCAACGGCGAGTTGGCCGACCACGCCGACGCCGTGGTGCTGCCGCTGCTGCTGCCGGACACCCCGGTGGTCACCTGGTGGCCGGCCGAGTCCCCGGTGGACCCGGCGGCGGCGCCGCTGGGCAAGCTGGCGATGCGCCGGATCACCGACGCCTCCGGCACCCACCAGCCGGCCTCGCTGGCCGAGCGGCTGCGCGGCTACTCCCCCGGCGACACCGACCTGGCCTGGACCCGCTGCACGCCGTGGCGCTCCATGCTGGCCGCGGCGCTGGACCAGCTGCCGACCACGGTGAAGGACGTCAAGGTCACCGCCGAGATCGACAACCCGTCCTCGACGCTGCTGGCGGTGTGGCTGGGCTGGCGCCTGGGCGTGCCGGTGACGCTGTCCACCGACAAGGGCCCCGGCATCACCGGGGTGCACCTGGGCACCGACGCCGGCGAGATCAGCCTGAACCGCCCGGACGGGATGCTGGCCGTGCTCTCCATGCCGGAGCAGCCGGACCGGCACGTCGCGCTGAAGCGGCGCGAGCTGGCCGATCTGCTGACCGAGGAGCTGCGCCGCCTGGACGTCGACGAGACGTACGAGGAGGTGCTGCGGCACATCACCGAGCACGACCTGTCGGCGATCACCGAGGTCTCCCCCGCGCCGCGCAAGCCGGCCACCATCACGGTGACCGCGCAGCCGTCCGACGGGCCGCTGGGCGAAGCGCCGGCCGAGACCGCCGGCGAGGACATCGCGACGGAGGCCACGGACGCAGCGGCCGCCGCCGGGGTGGAGACGGACGCGTCACCGGTCTCTTCGGCGCAGAAGAACGCGAAGGCCTCCTCCGCGAAGCAGGCGGCGGCCGACGACAGGGGCGACGCGCCATGAGCGCCACGCCCCAGATCCTGGTCCATCAGGACGCGGAGGTTCTGGCCCAGGCGGTGGCGGCGCGGCTGATCACCCGCGTGGTCGACGTGCAGGCGCTGCGCGGCGCCGCGCACCTGGTCCTGACCGGCGGCACCGTCGGCATCAAGACCCTGGCCGCGGTGGCCGCGTCCCCGGCGCGCGCCGCCGTGGACTGGTCCCGGGTCCAGCTGTGGTGGGGCGACGAGCGGTTCCTGCCGACCGGCCACCCCGAGCGCAACGAGACCCAGGCCCGGGCCGCGCTGCTGGACGGCCTGGTCGCCGAGGGGCTGCTGCCGCCGGAGAACATCCACCAGGTGCCGGCCGCCGACACCATGGGCATCACGCCCGAGGAGTCGGCGGAGCGGTACGCCGCGACGCTCGCGGACCACGCCCGGGAGGGCGCGGACGTCCCGGCGTTCGACGTGCTGCTGCTGGGCATGGGCCCGGACGGCCACATCGCCTCGCTGTTCCCGGGCCACCCGGCCCTGTACGAGGAGCAGCGCAGCGTGGTGGGCGTGCACGGCTCGCCGAAGCCGCCGCCGCTGCGGGTGTCCCTGACGCTGCCGGCGATCCAGTCGGCGGCCGAGGTCTGGGTGGTCGCGGCCGGCGCCGAGAAGGCGAAGGTCACGCATCTGGCGCTGTCCGGCGCCGGACCGGTGCAGATCCCGGCGGCGGGCGCCCGGGGCCGGGGCCGGAGCCTGTTCCTGCTGGACCGGGCCGCGGCGTCGGAGCTGCCGAAGGAGCTGGCGCCGTACCCGTTGTCGTGAGGGCGGACCGTGGTCCGAGGATCGGATGATCCGATGCCGGGGGCGCTGCCGGGGTCTTCCCGGCAGCGCCCCTGGCGTTCCGCGTCCCGTCAGAAGCTCGTGGTTCCGTCGATCTCGACGGTGTCGACATGCAGCGAGGGCCGGTTGAGCGGGTAGCTGCACAGGCTGCTGTAGGGAGGCGGCGGCGGGATGCAGGGCAGCGTCGCGCTGGTGTAGCTCCACGCGCCGATCGGCGCCGCCGAGCCCCAGTCGCCGATGCGGTAGGAGCCCGTGCCGCTGCCGCTGTAGTGCAGGAACCCGTAGTACTCGGTCGCCGGGCTGGTCATGGTGTCGCTCCAGCCGGTCCAGGCCGTGATGTCGGCGTTCACCGTGACCGTGCCGGTGCCGCCGCCGACGCAGAACGTCGAGCCGTCGGTCTTCGTGAACTTGAGCCAGACGACATGCGCGCCGAAGTTCGCGGAGGTGCACGCGGCCAGCTGTACCCCGGTCGTCGCGGCGGCGGTGGTGACACTCCCGGCGAGCGCGGCACCGAGGGCGAACGCCACGGTGGCGAGCTTCTTGGTCATTCGCACGGTTGGTCCTTCCCGTAAGTGGTCGGAACGCTTCCATTCCGGGCGGGACGGTAGGTAGCGGCGGCGGAGACCTGGCAGAGCGGCGCTCGATCGGGTCGCGGGGAGAACGCGACGGTGCCCGGACCGTCGGGTCCGGGCACCGGTGTGTGCTGTTCAGTGTTTTGCGGAGCTTCTCAATGCTCCGCTTCGCAATCCGGGCTTCGGGGCCGCCGGGGTGCCGGGCTGCCCGGCTGCCGGGCTTCCCCCGTCGCTCAGTTGAGGCGGTACGTCACGCTCACGGACACCGTCTCCTCCACCTGGCCGGTGGAGATCGGCGGCGCACCCGGCGCCGCCGGCGGCTGCGGCACCGTGCTGCCGCTGGAGTGCATGCCTTCGGACACCTGCATCACGCCGCCGAGGGTGTGGCCGGTGTCGTGCGCGTACTGGCTCGCGGTGGCCCTGGCGTCGGCGACCGCCGCGTCGCGGGCCTCGGCGCGCAGCGCCGTGCGGTCCGCCAGGTCGAACGACACGCCGCCGATCCGCCCGTCGTCGCCGACCGCCGTGGCGGCGGCCTGGAGCACGGCGGAGGTCTTCGTGATGTCGCGGACCCGCACGGTGAACGACTCGTCGGCGTCGTAGGCGGTGATGTGCGGCCCGCTGGTCGGGTCGGAGGTGGTGATCGCGTTCAGGTTCAGGCCGGTGGTGGTGACGTCGGCGGCGGCGACCCCCTGGCCCTCGACCGCGGTGAGCATGGCCTGCGCGGCGGCTGCGGCGGCGCTCGACGCGGCGACGGCGGTCGGCCGGGTGAGGTCGACGCTCAGGCTCAAATACGCGGTGTCCGGAGTCCCGGTGGCGGTGCCGGACCCGACCACCGAGACGGTCGGGCAGTCGGAGCCGCGCAGGTCGGCGTGCAGCTCGTGGACGGCGGAGCCGGCCGCGGGACCGAGGTCGGCGGCCGAGGCGGAGGCGGTGCCGCAGGTCAGGGCGGCGACCGTGAGCATCGCCATAGTCAGGATTCGCATATCGCGATGATTCCTGATGAATAGTCGCGAACCAGGTATTCGAGGGTCGGGGCGCCCTCGTTCAGCCCACCGGGGTCGCGGGGCCGGGGCCCGGCTCCGCTCCCGGCCTACTCGTGGGTCTGCCGGAACACCGCGGACCACGGCTCGGGCCGCAGGTCCGCGCCGGTCTTCACGATCGTCCGGCGCCCGACGGCGTGCACCACGCCGCCCGCGCCGACGAACCGGAACTCGTAGGCGCAGCTGGTGGTGCCGAGCTTGGCCACCCGGAGCTCCACGTCCAGCTCGCCGGTGACCGCGACCGGCACCAGGAACTCGATCTCGTACGCCTTCACCAGGTGCCGGCCGTCCCCGGACGCGGCCAGCTCCGGCCGGCTGTCGTACCAGCTGGTCAGCGCGCGCTCGGCGTGCACCGCGTACCGGGCGTTGTGCAGGACCCCGACCTTGTCGAGCTCGTCGAACCAGATCCTGGTGCGGAATATGTGCAGCGGCGGCTCCGGCGCGCCGTTCTCCACGACAGTCATGGCTCCAGCTCTACCGGACCGGATGCGCAGCTGACGACGTGATTCCAAGCACACACCCGTTCTACGCTGACGCCATGACTGCCACCAACCAGGCAACCGACCCCGCGTCGGCGAATCGGAGCCACACGCATCCGTTCGTCCCGTACCGCCCCCAGCGCCTCGACCAGGCCGAGGCGATCGAGCGCGGCCGCGACTTCCACGAGCACCTGGAAGCCCGCCGCAGTGTCCGTTTCTTCTCCTCCGACCCGGTGCCGGCCGAGATGATCGAACTGGCCGTGGCCGCGGCCAACACCGCCCCGTCGGGGGCGCACCAGCAGCCGTGGAAGTTCGTCGCGGTCGGCGACCCGGACCTGCGGCACCGGATCCGGGAGGCCGCCGAGGTCGAGGAGCGCATCAACTACGAGGGCGGGCGCCTGCCCGACGCCTGGCGCGAGGCGCTGGGACCGCTGGAGACCGGCTCCGACAAGTCCTACCTGGACACGGTGCCGTGGATCGTCGTGGCCTTCGCCGAGAAAAGCACGCCGATGCCGGACGGCCGCCTGCGCAAGAACTACTACGTCAACGAGAGCGTCGGCATCGCCTGCGGGCTGTTCATAGCCGCCCTGCACACCATGGGCCTGGCCACGCTGACCCACACCCCGAACCCGATGGCCTTCCTCACCGAGATCCTCGGCCGGCCCGCCACCGAGCGCCCCTACATCCTGTTCCCGGTCGGCTATCCGGCCGCCGACTGCGAGGTGCCCGACCTGGCCCGCAAGCCGCTGCCGCAGGCGCTGGAGTTCGTCGACGACTGACAGGCCCGGCCTGAAGCGGGCCGCACCGACCCCGTCCCTCTTGACGGTCCCAATTTTGAGAGTAGCTTTCATTTAGAGGTTACTTTCAAGAGGAGGGGACTGTCATGATCACCGAGGAGAACCAGCCGGCGCCCGAGGCGGCGCCGGCTGACGGGCGCAAGTGGTGGGCCCTCGGCGGGCTGGCCCTGAGCCTGCTGGTCGTCGGCCTGGACCTGACGATCCTGAACGTGGCGCTCCCCACTCTGGCCACCTCGCTGCGCGCCTCCACCAGCCAGCTCCAGTGGTTCGCCAACTCCTACAACCTGGCCATGGCCGTGGCCCTGCTCCCCGGCGGCCTGCTCGGCGACCGCTTCGGCCGCAAGCGGATGCTGCTCGGCGCCCTGGTCGCCTTCGGCGTGTCCTCCGGCTTCTGCGCCTTCGCCTCCAGCGCCGGGCAGCTGATCGTCTGGCGCGCCGTGCTCGGCGTCGGCGCGGCGCTGCTGATCCCGCTGAGCATGAGCGTGCTGACGGTGCTGTTCACCCCCGAGGAGCGGCCGCGCGCGATGGGCATCTGGGCCACCGCCAACATGCTCGGCATCCCGCTGGGCCCGATCCTGGGCGGCTGGCTGCTGGACCACTTCTGGTGGGGGTCGGTGTTCCTGATCAACCTGCCGGTGGTGGTGCTGGCGCTGCTGGCGGTGCTGTGGCTGGTGCCGGAGTCCCGGGCCGAGCGCAAGCCCGCCATCGACGTCCCGGGCCTGCTGGCCTGCGCCGCCGGCCTGGCGGCCGTGACCTACGGCCTGATCAAGGCCGGCGACGCCGGCTGGGGCTCGGCCGAGGCGCTGCTGCCGATAGCCGGCGGCCTGGTGCTGCTGGCCGGCTTCGTGCAGCTCCAGCGCCGTCCGAAGCAGACCCTGATCGACCTGGAGCTGTTCCGCGCCCGCGGCTTCACCTGGGGCACGATCCTGGCCACCATCGTCACCTTCGCCCTGTTCGGGCTGATGTTCACGCTGCCGCAGTTCTACCAGGCGGTGGAGGGCGCCGACGCCTTCGGCACCGGCCTGCGCCTGCTGCCCCTGATCGCCGGCCTGATCGTGGGAGTGCGCGGCGGCCAGCCCTTCCTGCCCAAGACCGGACCCGGTCCGCTGATCGGCACCGGCTTCGCGCTGCTGACCGTGGCGCTCCTGATCGGCTCCACCACCGGCGTCCACACCGGCTACGGCTTCGTCGCCTTCTGGCTGGCCCTGGGCGGCGTGGGCGTGGGCCTGGCCATGCCGATCGCGATGAACGCCGCCCTGGACCAGCTCAGCCCGGAGCGCGCGGGCGTCGGCTCCGGCCTGCTGATGACGATCCGCCAGGTGGGCGGCACCATCGCGGTGGCGGTCCTGGGCACGGTGCTGAACAGCGAGTACCGCGACCGCGTCGGCGAGGCCACCAAGCGCCTGGCCCCCCAGGACGCCGCCGCCGTGGCCCGCAGCGCCGGCTACGGCGTCACCGTGGCCACGCAGAAGCTGCACTCCCCGTCCCTGCTCGAATCGGTCCGCTCCGCACTGGTCCACGCCACCAGCCTGACCATGTGGGTCAGCGCCGGCTTCGCCTTCCTGGGCGTCCTGGCCGCCACCCGCCTGCGCCGACCGGCCCCTGTCACCGCCCCAGCCGCGAAGGCGCCAGAATCGACTGGTGATCTCCTCAATGCCGCCGACTGACCGGAACCTCCGCACCCTGGCCCCCCTGGGCCTCCGGGAACGGAAGAAGGCGCAGACGCGCGACGCCATCCAGCGTCACGCGCTGCGCCTGTTCCGCCAGGACGGCTACAGCGCCACCACCATGGAGCAGATCGCCGCGGCGGCCGACGTGTCCCCGAGCACCCTCTACCGCTACTTCGCGACCAAGGAAGACCTCGTCCTCCAGGACAGCTACGACGAGATCGTGGCCGCCGTCTTCCGCGCCCAGCCCCCCGAAACACCACCCCTGGAAGGCCTGCGCCTAGCCGTCCACGAAGTCCTGACCAGCATCGACCCCGAAGACCGCGCCGAAGCCGCCGAACGCGCCCGCCTGAGCTTCACCATCCCCGAAGTCCGCGGCCGCGCCCTGGAACACATGCTCACCACCGCCGACGTGATCGCCGAACTCTTCGCCGAACGCCTCAACCGCCCCACCAACTCCCTCGAAGTCCGCGTCCTGTCCGGCTCCGTGATCGGCGCCATCCTCGGCGCCCAGCAGCTCTGGATCACCGACCTGGAAACCGACCTCCTGGACCTCACCGAACGCGCCCTCCAATGCCTGATCGACGGCCCCACAGCACTCACCGGCCCCTGACAACCGGTAGCCTTCAGGATGTGGACACAGAACCGGTTCCCTGCCGCTGCATAGTGTGTAAGGACTCCGCCAACGAGGCCGCATGGGACCCCCGCGACCGCGAAATAGCGCGCAACGTCCAACACCACGGCTGGCACACCATGGGCGTCACCGGCAACGACACACCCGACTGGGCCTACACCATCGGCCTCTGGCACACCACCGGCGGCCCCGACATCTGCATCACCGGCCTCCCGGTAGAGAACGCCATGCACCTGGTCACCGGCATAGCCCTCCAAGTCACCCACGACAACCGCCCCCTGGCCCCCGAAAAACGCCGCAAAGGCGTCATAGCCAACTACGACATAGCCACCCGCGTAGTCCACCCCAGCTGGTACCCCGCCATGTTCGGCGCCGGCATGGACTTCATCCGCACCCCACCCTGGCCCCTCCTCCAAGCCTTCTGGCCCGACCGCCAAGGCCTCTTCCCCTGGCAAGAAAACGCCGACCCCGACCAACGCGACAAACAACCCTTCCTCTGGCTCGACCGAAACGAGCACCCGGACAGCGCCTGGGTCGCATCGTCGCTGAGTTTGTAGCGGGGTTTGGACTGTTGACGACGGGAGCAGCGCGCGCCGAGCCAGTGGGCTTCGATCAGGACACTGCCAGTACTGCCTGCGCTGCCTGCACTGCCTGCACTGCCTGCGCTGCCCGCGCTGCCGGCTGAGCTGGGCCTCCCCGGCCTGGCCCTCACCGACCTGAGCTCCGCCAAGCCGAGCCGAACTTCGCCAGGCCGAGCGCCGAGCCAACCATCACAGTGCCGAGATTCCCCGAGTTCGCCGGCCTCAACTCAGCTCAGCCGGGCTCCACCCTGCTGGACTCAACTCGGCTCGGCCGCACTCAGCTCAGCTCTACTTGGCTCCACCCACCTCGGCTCGGCCCGCACTCGACTCGGCTTGACTCGGCAGGGCTCTGTACTCGGCTTCTCCCGCTCGGCTTGCCCCCGCTCGGTTTCTCCCGCTCGGCTTGGTGCCGCTCGACTTGCCCCCGCTGGGCTTGTCCCCGCTGGGCTTGGTCCCGCTCGGTTTCTCCCCCTCGACTTGGTGCCGCTCGACTTGTCCCCGCTCGACTTGCTCCCGCTCAGCCTGGTTCCGCTCGGCCTGGTTCCGCTCGGCCTGGTTCCGCTCGGCCTGGTTCCGCTCGGCCTGGTTCCGCTCGGCCTGGTTCCGCTCGGCCTGGTTCCGCTCGACTTGGTCCCGCTCGGCTTCTCCCGCTCGACTCGGCAGGACTGGGCTGCACTCGGTTCGGCTGGGCTGCACTCGGTTCGGCTGGGCTCTGCGCCGCCCGGTTTGGCCCGGTGGCTCACCTGAGCCTCGCTGAAGCTGAATCGAGCTGGTGGACCAGCTCTGAAGCTAGGTCGTTCTCAGCTCCGTGGGCTTCGTCAAGTCGGGCGTTCTGGGCTCGGCATAGCGTTACCGAGCTGGCCGAACTGGCCCAGTCGAACACTTACTCGCTTGCGGCGCCCCCAGAGCCCTGAAACCATCCCCACATGCCTGCGCCGTGCCACCGCACCCCCAGCATCAAAATGGTCCGCGGAGACATCACCGAGCAGAGCGTTGATGCGATCGTAAACGCGGCGAATTCCTCTCTCCTCGGCGGTGGGGGCGTCGACGGTGCCATCCATCGCAAGGGCGGCTCCGCCGTCCTGGCCGAGTGCCGGGCTCTCCGGGCCGCGCACTATGGCCGCGGGCTGCCCACCGGCCAGGCTGTCGCCACCACCGCCGGCCGCCTGCCGGCGCGTTGGGTCATCCACACCGTCGGCCCCGTTCACTCCCGCACCGAGGACCGCTCGACCCTTCTCGCCGCGTGTCACACCAACTCGCTGCGCGTCGCCGACTCGCTCGGGGCGGCCACCGTTGCTTTTCCAGCCATCTCCACCGGCATCTTCCATTGGCCGATCACCGACGCGGCCCCGATCGCCATCGCCGCGGTCCTGGACACTCCGACCAGCGTCCAGGAGGTGAGATTCGTCCTCTTCGACGATGCCGCCTACGAGGTCTTCACTCAGACCTGGCGCGAGTGGAAACAGTGAGCGGAAGCTGTCGCCGCGCTGTCCTGCCGGGCTGGCGACCAGCGATTCGCGTCAGTTTCGTCCCACGGCTGCGCCCATCCGCTCCAGCGCCTCCGTCAGGATCTGTGGTGAGGTCGCGATGTTGATGCGCACTCGTCCTTCACCACCGGTCCCGAACGGGATGCCGGAGTTCACCGCCACGTGGCCACGCTCAAGAAACACCTCCGCAGGATCGTCCAGCAGGTTCAGCGCACGGCAGTCCAGCCATTGAAGGTACGTACCCGGCCCCGGCTGCCAGGTGACGCCGGGCAGGTGCGCGGCCAACAGGTCGGCGAGCAGAGCGCGGTTGGCGTCCAGGCCCGCGAGCAGGGCGTCGAGCCAGGGGCCGCCGTCACGCAGGGCCGCGACGTGGGCGATCACCCCGAGGTGGCTGGGCCCATGGCCGACTTCCTCGGGCATGCGGGCCAGCTCGGCGGCGGACGCCGGCCCGGCCAGCGCGAGGGCCGCTTTCAGTCCGGCCAGGTTCCAGCCCTTGGACGCGGACATCAGCGACAACCCGTCCTCGGCGCCGGGGACGCTCAGGTACGGCGTGAAGCGCGCCCACGAGGCGACCAGCGGAGCGTGGATCTCGTCCGCGACCACACGCATCCCGTACTCCGCCGACAGACCCGCGACCCGTTCCAGCTCCTGCGGAGTATGGACGACGCCGGTCGGATTCTGCGGATTGCACAGCAGGTACGCACCTCGGCGGCCCTGCTCGGCCAAGCCCTGGAACGCCCCTTCCAAGGCGTCGAAGTCGATACGGCCATCGGCTCCCAGCGGCGCCTCCACGACCTCCCGGTCCATATGACCGACGAAGTCGTAGAACGGCGGATACACCGGGCTGTTCACCACCACCGGAGCACCCGGCCCGGTGACCAGCTTCAGCATCTCCACCACGCCCAGCATCACGTCCGGCACGATGGCGGACCGTTCCGGTGTCACACCGTCCCAGCCCCATCGCTTCTGGGCGAACTCGCCCAGGGCCAGCGCGTAGGCGTCACCGATCGGGTAGCCGGTGTCGCCCCGGCGGACCGCCGCGGCCAGCGCCTCGGCGACCGGCTCCGGCGTGGGCACGTCCATCTCGGCGACCCACAGCGGCAGTACGTCGTCAGGGTACGTGCGCCACTTCATGCTGGTGCGGGTGCGAAGCTCAGCGAGGGTCAGGCGGGTCAGCGGATTTTCGACGCGAAGCTGCATATGTCACACAGTAAACGCCACTCGCCCGTTGAACCGAGGCCTCACGAGCCACGTATAGCTCAGGACGAACCGCGCGTTCGGCTATTGAGTTGTCACGGTTCTACTGGTTCCTCACCTCTTTGGATGCGAAAGATGACAATCGAAGACCAGTTCACTCCTTCCGACCTCACCGGCTGCGGCGGTGGCGCCACCCGGCGCCACGCCCTCGTCGGCCTGGCGGCCGCGGCCGGCGCGCTCTGCGCGGGTTGCAGCTCCAGCAGCAGCAACGGCAGTTCCGGTGCCCCGTCCACGAGTCAGCCGGCTGCCGGCGCTGGTTCCAGCACCTCCTCGTCCTCCTCTCCTGCTTCGTCCGACTCCACGTCGGGCAGCGCCGCCATGAGCAGCGGCTCGACGTCCAGCAGTGGCGCCGCCGGGTCGGGCGGCACCGTCCTCGCCCCGGTCGCTTCCGTCCCGGTCGGCGGCGGCAAAATCCTGTCCGACAAGCAGATCGTCCTCACCCAACCGACCGCCGGCGACATCAAAGCCTTCAGCGCGGTGTGCACCCATCAGGGCTGCACGGTCGGCAGCGTCGACAACTCCCTGATCACCTGCCCCTGCCACGGCAGTCAGTACAAGATCACCGACGGCTCCGTGGTCACCGGCCCGGCAGCCCGTGCCCTGGCTCCGCACCAGGTCAAGGTCGAGAACGGTCAGGTGTTGCTGATCTCGTAGGCCGGTTGCACCACCTCCCTCAATAGCCATGTCATCCCGTCCGGCCGGTACTGGCGGCGCGACCCGACCACGACGTGCCGCACGCCGACGGCGGTCAGTTCCGCGATCGCCGCCCGGGCCTGCGCCACACCGTCGTCGGCGACGATGACCTGCACCGAACGCGTGACGTCCGACGGGTCCCGACCGGCTGCCTCACAGAGCCGGTCGAGGATCCGCGACCGTTCGGCGATCTCCGCGACCGTGTTGTGCGGCGGCCCCGGTATGTTCCAGACGTCCGCGTGCTCGGCGACCACACGCAGGGCCCGTTCGCCCCAGGCCCCGATCAGCAACGGCGGACCCGCCGGCTGCCGCGGTTTGGGGGCGTTCCGATTGCCCACCAGGGTCGTGAACGGACCCTGATAGTCGAACTCCTCCTCGGTCCACATCTTCCGTAATATCCGCACAGTCTCATCCAGACGTGTTATCCCCTCGCTCGGGCTGATCAGCGGTATCCCGTAGGCCGCGAACTCCGCGACCGCCGGGTTCTCCCCGGCCACCCCGCCGGCCCCCGGCGGCTGAACCGTCCCGCCGACGCCGAGGCCCATCACCAGTCGACCGCCCGATATCACGTCCACCGTGGACGCCATCTTGCCCAGCAGCGCCGGGTGTCGCAGACGGTTGCTCGTCACCAGCAGGCCAAGGCGCAACCGCGAGGTCTGCGCCGCCAGTGCGCTGAGCGTCGTCCACCCCTCCAGGACGTCCCCGCCGCGATCGCCCGCCAGCGGCAGCAGATGGTCCCAGAGCCAGGCATCGGCTATCTCCGTCATTTCGTCAGCCTGTTGCCACACCCGGCGCACGTCCTCGTAGGACACGTGCATCAGGCTGGTTTTCAGGCCGATCCTCAACTCCATATCGTCACTGTAGCAAATCGTCAGGGCTGCTGACAATCAGGCTGCGGGTAGACTAACCCGTATGGCCGACCTTCTCAACGCGCGACTCGGCTACCTGCTGAAACACGCGCAGCTGAACTTCGCCGCCTCCGGGGCGCGTGCGCTGGAGCCGCTGGGGATCACCGGGCGGGAGCTCGCCGTGCTGGTCGTCCTCGACGCCGCCGAACCGCTGTCCCAACAGGACGCCGCCCGCGAGCTCGGCGTGGACCGCACCACCATGGTCGCCCTGGTCGACGACCTGGAGGCCAAGGACCTGGTCGAGCGCCACCGCAGCCCCGAAGACCGCCGCAAGAACATCGTGGGCCTGACCGCCCATGGCAAGAAGACGCTCGCCGAGGGCGAGCGCCTTCACAAGGAGACCGAGAGTGCCTTCCTGGCCGAGCTCAGTCCCATCGAGAACGAGCTGTTTCTCCGCATCCTGAAGAAGCTGGCCGCCGACTCCGAACTCGAAGCCGACGGCCCTCTCACAACGGATTCCGACGCGGAAGACGCCTAGGCGCATAGCCACCTGGCCGAACAGACGAACAGACAAACAAGACCGATAAGACGAACAACCGGCGCGCGAACAGCGCGCCTAGCCCTCGGCCCCGCCCAACGCCCGCCGCGAAAGCTGGTCCGCCAGCCGCGTCGTCTCCGGCAACCGGTACTTGGGAGCCAGCCTCAACGCGAGCCGAGTCGCGTCCTCCACCGTCACAAGGTGCCCCGGCGAGACAAAAATCGGCTTCGTCGCATACTGCGTCCGCAGCGCCGCCCCCACGACCGCCCCGTCGTGCACCAGCTCCGAGGCCTCCCCGCGCCGATCTCCGGGCTCGGCGAACTGGCCCACAAAGGCCGTCTTCGCCACGCCCAACGTCGGCTTCCCGGACAGCACACCCAGGTGGCACGCCAGCCCGAACCGCCGCGGATGCGCGATGCCATAGCCGTCGCACACCAGGACATCCGGCTCCACCGTGAGCTCGGCCAACGCGGCGATCAGCGCCGGCAGCTCCCGAAAGGCCAGCAGCCCGGGAACGTACGGAAACTCGACATCCATCACGGCCGTCGCCATGTCCTCGACGGCCAGCGTGTCAGCGTCCAACACCACCACCGCCCCCGCCACTCGCGAAGAATCGACGGCGTAAGCGACATCCAGTCCGGCGATGTAGCGGTGCGGCCCCAAAGGCACCGACACGTCCACCGCTCCGGCCAGCCGCCCCTGCTCCGCCTCGGCCTCAGGCGCCGAGCGCGGCCACGTCTCATGTGTGATCAGCACTGCAATCCCCCTGATTCCCCCTTCGCACCCGACCGGCGGACCGGCGGACCGGGACCATCCCCGACCCGCCACTCCGCCGACCGAGCACACTGATCACGGTGCGCCCGACAGCAATCGCCCGACCACCGGGGCGCACCGACAGCAATCACCCGACCAGCACGGCACACCCGACCGCGATCAGACGCGCTCCCGCACCGCCTTCACGATCTCGGCGACCGCCTCGTCGACCGGCACCCCGTTGTTCTGCTCCCCGCTCCGGTACCGGAACGAAACCGCGTCCTTGGCCACATCGTCGTCGCCGGCCAGCAGCATGAACGGGATCTTCTGCTTCTGCGTGTTGCGGATCTTCTTCTGCATCCGGTCGTCAGAGGCGTCGACCTCGACCCGGATCCCCTCGGCCCGCAGCTTGGCCGCCACCTGGTCCAGGTACGGCACGTGCGCGTCGGTGATCGGGATCCCCACCACCTGCACCGGCGCCAGCCACGCCGGGAACGCCCCCGCGTAGTGCTCGGTCAGCACACCGAAGAACCGCTCGATGGAGCCGAACAGCGCCCGGTGGATCATGATCGGTCGCTGCCGCGACCCGTCGGCGGCCTGGTACTCCAGGTCGAAGCGCTGCGGCAGCTGGAAGTCCAGCTGGATGGTCGACATCTGCCAGGTCCGCCCAATGGCGTCCCGCGCCTGCACCGAGATCTTCGGCCCGTAGAACGCCGCGCCGCCCGGGTCCATGACCAGTTCGAGCGCCTCGCCCTCGGCGACCTCGCGCAGCGTCTCGGTGGCCAGCTCCCACTCCTCGTCGGTGCCGACGTACTTCTCCGGGTCCTTCGTGGACAGCTCCAGGTAGAAGTCGTTCAGACCGTAGTCCCGCAGCAGGTCCAGGACGAACCGCAGCAGGCTGATCAGCTCGTCGCGCATCTGCTCGCGAGTGCAGTAGATGTGCGCGTCGTCCTGCGTCAGGCCCCGGACCCGGGTCAGGCCGTGCACCACGCCCGACTTCTCATACCGGTAGACGGTGCCGAACTCGAACAGCCGCAGCGGCAGGTCGCGGTAGGACTTGCCGCGGGCCTTGTAGACCAGGTTGTGCATCGGGCAGTTCATCGGCTTCAGGTAGTACTCCTGCTTGCCGTGGCCCTCGTCCAGCACCATGGGCGGGAACATCCCGTCCTTGTACCAGTCGAGGTGGCCCGAGATCTCGTACAGGTGGCCCTTGGTGATGTGCGGGGTGTTGACGAACTCGTACCCCGCCTCCTCGTGGCGCTTGCGCGAGTAGTCCTCCATCACCCGGCGAATGGTGCCGCCCTTGGGGTGGAACACCGGCAGGCCGCTGCCGAGCTCGTCCGGGAACGAGAACAGGTCCAGCTCCGCGCCGATCTTGCGGTGGTCGCGCTTCTCGGCCTCGGCCAGGAACTCCAGATGCGCCTTGAGCGCGTCGCGGGACTCCCAGGCGGTGCCGTAGATGCGCTGGAGCTGCGGGTTCTTCTCGCTGCCCCGCCAGTAGGCGGCGGCGGAGCGCATCAGCTTGAAGGCCGGAATGTACCGAGTGTTCGGCACGTGCGGGCCGCGGCACAGGTCCTTCCAGCACAGATCGCCGGTCTTGGCATCCAGGTTGTCGTAGATGGTCAGCTCGCCGGCGCCAACCTCGACGTCCACGCCTTCACCGGCGTCGTCGGAGGAGGCCTTGCCCTTCAGGCCGATGAGCTCCAGCTTGTAGGGCTCGGCGGCGAGCTCCTCGCGCGCGGCGTCGTCCGTGACCGGGCGGCGGGCGAACAGCTGGCCCTGCTTGACGATCGCCTGCATCCGGTTCTCGAGCGCCTTCAGGTCCTCCGGCGTGAACGGCCGGTCGACGTCGAAGTCGTAGTAGAAGCCGTTGCGGATCGGCGGCCCGATGCCCAGCTTGGCCTCCGGGAAGGCCTGCTGCACGGCCTGCGCCAGCACGTGCGCGGTCGAGTGGCGGATGATCGCGCGGCCGTCCTCGGAGTCGGCGGCCACCGCCTCCACCACGTCGCCGGCCTTGGCCAGGGTGGCCAGGTCCACCAGGCGCTCACCGGCGCCGTCGATCAGGCGGGCGGCCACCACGGAGCGATCCCCGGCGAACAGGTCGGCCAGCGTCGTGCCCACCGTGACCGTCCGCTCGTCCCGGCTTTGGCCGTCGGCGATCGTCACTGCGAAGTCGGACACGGGGCTCTCCTTCAACGGGGTTCAACTGGGCTGCGAAAGAAAACTCTACCGATCGCGAAGGACACCGCGCTCCACGCCGGCTGACGGCGATCGATCCCGCTCGCGGTCACCGCTCCCGCACGAGGAGCCTGGTATTCACCGGCTGATCCCCGCCAGTCCATCGCCAGCCTTGTTGGACCGACATTTCACAGAGCGTTGCCTGCTGTTTACTCTGGCTCCCTACGGTGGCTGCCGTGGGGGTAGATATAAGGGGACGGAAGACACCGAACAAGCTACGCCTGTGGAGCGCTGCGGTCTTAGCGCTGGCGGCGGCCTCATTGGCCACGGGGACACTGGCGGTGACAGATACCCAGCAGGGGGTGAACCGGGTCGGCCGCGAGACCGCGCCCCAGGCGCAGGCCGCCTCAGACCTCTACTTCGCGCTGAGCGACCTGGACTCGCAGACCGCCCGCCGAATACTGGCGATCGGCGACGACAACCTGGCCACCGCCGAGAGCGATGCCCAGGCCACCATCACGCGCCGGGTCGCCGAGATCGACACCGACCTGCGCCAGGCGATCGGCGGCACCACGGACCCCGCGGTCCAGGCTCAGTTCCAAGGGATGCTCGACAAGGTCGCGCTCTACCACGACATGTCCGCCACAGCCATCTCCCAGGACGAGCTGTCCCAGTCGGCTTCCAAGGGCCATCCGGACCCCGTCGCGCTGTCGTTCTACAGCCAGGCGACCGACGTCATGCACTTCGATCTGCTGCCCGTCGCGGCGCAGCTGCGTGACACCTACGCCGACCAGCTGCATTCCTCGGCCAAGCACCAGAACCAGGCCTGGACCATCGACACCGTCCTGGTGCTCGTCACCGGTCTACCGCTGCTCGCGGCGCTGGTCGGCTTCCAGATGCTGCTGACCCGCCGGTTCCGGCGGAATCTGAACCCGTTCCTGGCGGTCGCCACGGTGGCCACCGTGGTGTTCCTCGGCACCGGCCTGGCCATGACCTCGCAGCAGACCGACCGGGTGCAGAACGCCGTCGACCATCACATGACGCCCTACCTCGGGATCCAGCAGGCCCGGGCCGTCACCTTCGACGCGGTCGGGTCGATGGTGCGCTACGCGGTCGCCCCGAACTTCGGCTATGACCACGGCTACGCCGCCGACCTCGTCGCGCTCAACGGCGGCGCGGGGAAGCCCGGGCTGCTGAGCACCGGACTGAACGGCACCGACGGCACTCTGTCCACCCGCGCCGGCAGCGATTGGGCAGCCGTCCAGAGCGACGTGGGTAAACTCAAGAGTGAGGTCGACGGCGGCGACGTGGACGCCGCGCTCACCGAGGCCACCGGTATCGCGGGTGGCCAGCTGGGCCAGGACTTCTACGCCCTCGACACCCATCTCGGCCAGGCTGCCGACGCACAGCGCAGCGCCTTCGAGGCCACCATGGCCGACGCCCGCACCGGGGCGTCCGGCTGGGCCGCGGCGCCCACAGCGGTGTTCGTGGCGGTGATGGTCCTGACGGTGGCCGGTGTGTGGCGGCGACTGGCCGAGTATCGGTAGGCCGTCTACCTGGGTCTTCCATCTGGACCCATCGGATTTTGATCTGATCTGTCCGGTTTCGATCCGGCCCCGGCGGGCACCAGGGGCGGGTCCGGATCCGAACCGGACACGTAAGACATTCGTATACTCGTAAAACAGGGTGCGAACGCCGGTCGGCGCCGCACCGACAGCGCGTCCTTTCCGGAAGGACCTCGCCATGATCACCGCGATCGTGAGCGCCATCATCGCCGCCGTGGCGGCCGGAGCAGCGGCCATGGGCGCGTCGCTGCGCACCGTCAAACAATACGAGCGGGGCATCGTCTTCCGCTTCGGCCGGGCGCTGGACAGCGTCCGCCAGCCTGGCTTGACCCGGATCATCCCCGTCGTCGACAAGCTGCGCACGGTCAACATGCAGGTCGTGACCATGCCGGTGCCGGCGCAGGAGGGGATCACCCGGGACAACGTCACAGTACGAGTGGACGCCGTGGTCTACTTCCGCGTCATCGACCCGGCCCGCGCACTCATCTATGTGCAGGACTACCAGTACGCCGTCTCGCTCGTCGCCCAGACCTCGCTGCGCTCGATCATCGGCAAGAGCCTGCTGGACGACCTGCTGTCGAACCGCGAGCCGCTCAACCAGGGCATGGAGCTGATGCTGGAGACCCCGGCGACCGGCTGGGGCGTCGAGATCGACCGGGTCGAGATCAAGGATGTGGCGCTGCCGGAGTCGATGAAGCGGTCGATGGCCCGCCAGGCCGAGGCCGACCGCGAGCGCCGTGCTCGCATCATCGTCGCCGACGGCGAGTTCCAGGCCGCCACCAAGCTGTCCGATGCCGCGCGGATCATGTCCCGCACGCCGTCGGCGCTGCAACTGCGGCTGCTGCAGACCATCGTGGAGGTCGCGGCCGAGAAGAACTCGACGCTCGTGCTGCCGTTCCCGGTCGAGCTTCTCCGTTTCCTCGAAAACGCCGGCGGGTCGACGGGGGCGGCGGTGGAAGCGGTGAGCAAGGCGGTGACCTCGCTGACGGGAGACTCGCAGAGCGAGGTGGAGAAGTCCTCGGAGAAGGTCGCGATCGAGGGCGGCGAGCAGCCTGAGCAGGCGGCCGGCTCCGATTCCGGGGCCGACTCCGATTCCGGGTCCAGCTCCGATTCCGGGGCCGAACCCGTGGTGGCGGCGGAACCGTCGCCCAGTTCGGGCATCACGCCGGAACCAGGCAGCGACCCCGCCACCGAACCCATGGCCGAGCCGGAGCTCCGCGAGGCCCCCGACCTGACCGAGGACGAGATCGCCGAGCTGGCCGCCGAACTGGTCGAGGGCTCGGTGGTGGAGACCTCCGCTGTGGAGAAGGCCGCCGCCGAGCACTCAGCCGGTCAGGCGCGGTCAGACTCCTGACAGCTCGGCCAGCACGACGGTCACGTCCACCAGCGCGCCGCGTCGGTGCAAGGTCATCGCGACCTGGGCTCCGGCGCGCCGCGCCAGCATTATGCGTTGCAGGTCCTGCGCTGTGTCTATCGGTCGGCCCTCGACACTCAGCAGCACGCCGCCGACCAAAACCCCAGCTCGCGCGGCAGGGCTGCCCGGCACCACCTCGGCCACTCCGAACCCGGTCCGGCGGTCCAGCCTGCGGCCGAGCGCCGAGGGCAGTGGCATCGTCGAGCCGCCTACGCCGAGCCAGGCCCGCCGCACCTTCCCGGCGCTGATCAGCTCGGACAGGATCAGCCGGGTGGTGGCGTTGACCTTCACCGCCTGGCCGAGGCCGACCCCGGCGACGGCGATGTTCACGCCGACCACCCAGCCGCAGTGGTCGGCCAGCGCCCCTCCGGAATTGCCTGGATTAAGCGCGGCATCGGTCTGGATCACGTCGTCGATCACCGACCGGCCGTGCTCGGTGCGGGTGGGCAGCGAGCGGCCCAGCGCGCTGACCACGCCCGCGGTCACCGAGCCGGCCAAGCCCAGCGGGTTCCCGACGGCGACCACCAGCTGGCCGACCCGCAGGGTGTCCGCGTCGCCGAGGGCCGCGGCCTGCACCCGGCCCGGCGGCATCCGCAGCACCGCCAGGTCGGAGAGCCGGTCGCGGCCGACGACGTCGAAACCGTACTCGTCGCCGTCCGAGGTCACCGCCAGGCCCGCGCTCACGCCTTCCACGACGTGCGCGCTGGTGGCCAGGAAGCCGTCCCCGGTGAAGGCCACGGCCGAACCGGCGCCCTCCCCCGGCGCGGACGCGCGACTTCGGCACCGCGCCGACCAAAAAACAAACAGACAGGATTGTTTTTGCATTCCCCGCCTGGCAGGCTGGCGGACATGAGCTTCGTGGAGCCCGAGGAGCGCGTGGCGCTCCGCCAGGCAGTGCGCGACCTGGCCAAGCGGTACGGACCGGATTACGTGCGGCGGCAGACCAAGGCCGGTGCGAAAAGCACCGAACTCTGGAACGAGGTCGGGCGGAACGGCTACCTGGGCGTCAGCCTGCCGGAGGAGTACGGCGGCGGGGGCGGCGGCATCGCGGACCTGGCCGCGGTCGGCGAGGAACTGGCCCGGGCGGGCTGCCCGCTGCTGCTGATCGTGGTGTCGCCGGCGATCTGCGGCACGATCATCTCCCGTTTCGGCACGACGGCCCAGAAGGAGAAGTGGCTCCCTGGCATCGCCGACGGGTCGTTCAAGATGGCCTTCGGCATCACCGAGCCGGACGCCGGCTCCAACTCCCACCGGATCACCACCGCGGTGCGCCGGGACGGGGACGAGTGGGTGCTCACGGGGCAGAAGGTGTTCATCTCCGGCGTCGACGAGTCGGACGCGGTGCTGGTCGTGGCCCGGACGAAGGACGCGGCCACCGGCAATCTGAAGCCGGCCCTCATGGTCGTGCCGACCGATGCGCCCGGTTTCAGCAAGACGTTGATCGAGATGGAGATAGACGGCCCCGAGAAGCAGTTCCAACTGTTCTTCGACGACGTCCGCCTGCCGGCCGACGCGTTGGTCGGCGACGAGGACGCCGGACTGCTCCAGCTGTTCGCAGGCCTGAATCCGGAGCGGATCATGGCCGCGGCGTTCGCCGTCGGCACCGCCGAGTACGCGCTGGACCGGGCAGCCGACTACGCCAAGACCCGGACGGTGTGGCGGGACAAGCCGATCGGCACCCACCAGGGCGTGGCCCATCCGCTGGCCCAGGCCGCGATCCATGTCGAGCTGGCCAAGGTGATGACCCAGAAGGCGGCCTGGCTCTACGACAGCGGCGACGACCTGGCGGCCGGCGAGGCGGCGAACATGGCGAAGTTCGCGTCCGCCGATGCCGCCGTGGAAGCGGTGGACCAAGCGATCCAGGCGCACGGCGGGAACGGCCTGACAACCGAGTACGGCCTCGCGCCGCTGCTGGCGGCGACGCGCGTGACGCGGATCGCGCCGGTGAGCCGGGAGATGATCCTCAACTACGTCGCCCAGCACACGTTGGGATTGCCGAAGTCATACTGAGGCACGGCGCGAAGGAGGGCCCGGGTTCCCGGGCCCTCCTTTTCGCTGCACCCCCACCCTCGAACATCAGCACGTTTTCTCGTAACAAAATGACAGAATCCTCCCATGGTCCTTGGATGTCCGTTTACAGTGGATTCGAGCACGAAAGTTCGAACCACCCAAGGAGGGGATCATGTCCGCCATCAGAAACCTGCCACATTCCCGCCTCGCTACGGACCGACCTCCCGTCGACCGGCCCGGCGGTTCGGGCCCGGAGCCGGATCCGGCCGTCGCCGGCCTGGCCGCCCGCATCGATCGGCTCGACGCCCTGATCTGGGATGCCGCCCGGGTCGGCGACGACCCGCAACTCGCCGTGGGCCGAGCGCGCGAGTATGCCGAAGGAGTGTTCGTCGGGTTGGTGCTGGGGGCGGGGTCCGGGACCCACCGGCTGAACTGCTCCGTTCCCACGCCCTCGGGCCCGGTCACCGCCGACGAGGACCTGCGCTTCGAAGTGGCCGACGACATCAGAACAGTCAGCCTGCCGGCCTCGGGAGCGGAGCGCGAGGTCTGCGAGCTGTTCGCGCTGGCCCACGTCAGCAGGTCCGAGGCGACCGCGATCCTGCGGACCCGGCCGCTCTCCGCAAACGCCGACTTCGGCGACACCTTCGGTCTGGGCAGTGGCTTCGGCCACGGCGGCCAGGGTGGCCACGGCTCCGCGTCCGAAGGCTACGTGGTCCGCGGCTGGCGCCTGGCGGCCAGCGAGACCGCTCCGATCGACGCCGCCGGCATGTTCGCGTTCTGCTGCTCCGAAGCCAGCAGCGGCGAACCTCTGCCCCTGGACCCCAACACCCGCTACGCCGACGCCCGAGCTCTGGTCACGCCGCCCCGGCCGGGTTGAGCCAGTCCTCGCGGTACGCGGCCCAGTCCGCGGGTGTGGCAGCGAACTCGACGTACATGGCCACGCCGAACGGCCGGGCCGGCGGACGGCCGCCGAGCGCCAGCCGCACGCCGGTCAGCGCCGCCGGCACCGTCTCGGCGGAGTCCGAATGCCCGGGATCGTCGGTGTGGAAGGCCGGCACGCCCATCAGCAGGTCGACGCCGGGTGGCACCGCTTGCAGCGCCACCTCCGTCTGCCGCTCGACATATCCCCGATAAGCCCACTCGGTCGGCAAGGAGGTGTCATACGCCATGACCGCGACCTGATCGCAGTTCTCGGCGACCCGCCGCAGATAGCTCTGTGACCACCACTTCGGATGCCCCGCGAGGAAGTCCCCCGGTACCCGCCAACCGGACACCGGCTCCACCTGCGGCACCGACACCGACAGCAGCGCGTGATGAGAGGAGGTGACGGCCCGCGCCGCCGCCACCACGTCGACGAAACCCGGGTCCCCGTCGGGCACCGGCTCGAAGTCGAAGTGGACCCCGTCGAAGCCGCGGTCCAACGCGGCACCCACCCCGGCGACGACCCGACCCCGGGTCGCGGCATCGTCCAGATGCAGACTCGCCCCGCCGACCACCTGGCCCAGCCAGGCCTGAACCCGCACGCCGGGCAGCTCCCGGTGCACCCGGTCCAGGAACCACCCCGCGTTCGGGCTCTTGCCCGGATCGAGCGACCCGTCCATGTCGAACGGCCCGTCATGCACGAACAGATCCTTGATACCTGAAGAACGAACCAACGCTGCCAGCCCTGCGAAATCCGCGTCAGTCTTGGCGTCCCGGCCGTTCCCGGCCGGCCATCCCACCCACGCGTGGCCGAGCCACAACGCGTCGTGCCCGGTACTCCGGGCCGCCGGCGACGGAGTCCCCGCGCCCTCGGCGTACAACGCGATCCCGATCCCGCCGACCGCTGTGACCAGGAGGGCGAGCAGCGCCACCAAGGAGGTCAGCGCCCGGCGCGGCCAGCGCGGCAGCCGCCGATACCAGGCCGCGAACCGCCGCAACGGATTCCGGCCCCGGCGCGGCCCCGCCTCCGTGTCCCCCGTATTCTCCGTGTCCCCCGCCTCAGGCTGTGGTGGCGGGTGCGTACCGTCCGTTTCCTGCTTCGGACCCGACCCGTCTCCGGCCGCGGCGTCATTTGCTTCCACAGCCCCTGCGGGACGGTCGGTATCACCTATCAAGAACTCGTCTCACCCCTGAAAATCTTCGACGGGCGAAAGCTCACTCGGAGTCGGCAGCCCGCCGATGACGTCGAAATAGCCCAGCACCGCGATCACCACGCCGACCAGCCCCACCAGCAGCCCGACTTGCGCCACTGGACGGGACCACCGTGCGTGCCGATCCGAGCGCCAGCCGGCGAGTGTCACAAAACCGATCAGCACCGCCGCCGCCGCGAATACACCTTGCCCCAGAAACCGCTCATGATTCATGGCGCGGAACACGGCGAACGGATCGTTCCGCCCCAGGTTCCCGCTCCGCTGCGAGAAAGTGTCCGTGACCTCGCGGTTCTGAGCCAGGATCTCCATCACGCTGGCACTGGTCAGACTGACCACCGACCCCACCAGAGCGAACAGGGCGCCGGCATCCACCCCCGGCAGGAACCGTGTCGCCAGTTCCCGCCGCCGCACCCGCCGTTCTTCGCGCAGTTCCTCCCCGTCCCGGGGATGCACATCGGCGTACTCGTCGTCACTGGACAGAACAAGCTCCATCACCGCGTCCTGCGGATCATCGAATGCAGCTTCGTCCACCATCGCCCCCAGGTCCCCGCCGCGGCACCCGAAGGCCGCAGACCGCGTCGGCGAGCCTAACGCAGCCCGCACCACGGCCGGAGCGGTTCTCCCGCTCTCGGCACGCCGGCCCTCGGTGCCCGATCCGGCAGCCCTCGGTACTCCATTCCGCCGGTATCAGCAGGGCTGCTCCGCCAGGACTTCCACCGACCCCACCACCGGACCACCACTGGCTGTCACCGCCGGCGCGTCCGAACTCGGCGACACGACCGCGGCGACCTTCTCGATCGCACTCAGGTCGGTCGTCAGCGCCAGCAGCCGTGTTTCCTCGGCGCGCAGGACGGCGATCCGGGGCACGGCCCGCTTGCCGATCAGCCACCAGGCGGGGACACCCGCGATGCCGAGCACCAAGCTGGCCCACGGCACGGCGGCGTTGCCGACATCGCTGAGGGCCCAGCCGCCGACGAGCGGCCCGACGACGCCGGCGATGCTCCATACCAGGGTGTTCATGCCCTGGTATCGGCCGCGGAGGTGGGTCGGTGCGAGGTTGGCACCCAGCGCCATCTGCGGAGGCGTCGTACCGATCTCGGCCATCGTCCAGACCACCACGGAGGCGGCATAGACACCCATCGGGTGGCCGATCACGGACACCAGGAGCGGCACCGCGAAGCCGATGCCCATGAGGAAGGAGGAAGTCGCCAGTACCGAGCCGTCGGAGAAGCGGCGCATCCAGGTGGTGAACGGGAGTTGGAGGACGCCGATCAGGATGCCGTTGAGCGCCGCCACGAGGCCGTAGGCACCGGGGCTCAGCCCGTCGTCGCCCATCATGATGGGCTGGACGGTCGCCGACTGGGAGTAGATGACCGCGCCGACCAGCACGGCGCCCAGGAAGCCGAGGAAGACACGATCGTGCAGGACGTCGGTCAGGCTGCCGGCCGCCGGTGCTTGATCGGCGGTGGCGCCGCCCGGGGCCGGCTCCGGGCGGGTCTCGGGCAGCTTGAAATAGACCACGACCACACAGGCCAGGTTCGCCGCCGCGTCGCCGAAGAACAGCAAGGTGTAGCTGTGCGCGGCGACGGCGCCCGCCGCGACCATGGCGATGGCGAATCCGAGGTTGATGGCCCAGTAGTTGAGGGAGTAGGCCCGCCCTCGGTCGTGGGCCGGGACGACGTCGGCGATCATCGCGCCGGTCGCCGGGCGGGTCGCATTGTTCGCCAGCCCGGCCAGGAAGGCCAGGATGGCGATCAGGGGCACCGAGTGGACGACTCCCAGCGCCACCAGCGTGGCGGCCGAGGCCACCAACGCGCCCAGCAACGTGGGCCGGCGGCCCACCCGGTCGGCCAGGACACCACCGATCACCGCCGAGACGGCAGCCCCCACCGCATTCAGTGCGGCGACGAAACCGGCGAAAGCCGCCGAATAACCTAATGAACGAGTCAGGTAATACGACAGGAACGGCGCGACGAAGGCCCCTGTCCGCACTACAAGGGTGCTTACCCACACCCACCAGAAGACGCGCGGCAAACCGCCGACGTCCAGCACGCGAAGCACACTCGCCCGCAACTCCCACCCCAGTCCGCGGCCCGCCGCGTCAGTCGCCGAAGGCGTGCGGTAACTACCGTAGCGCCGAGTGAGAGATTACCTATCACCTCTGACAAGCGCACCACCTTTTCAGCCCACAGGCCGCTACCCCAGGTGACCGGCCCACACCCAATCCCGTCCACCACGCACGAACGGGACTCCGGTCCCCGCAGGATCGGGGACCAGAGTCCTGCTTCACCGCGAGACTCAGGAACGCTCGTCCCACTTCTGGTAGTGGTCGTTCAGGTCGCAGGGAAAGACCCGCAGCAGAGTGCCGTTGCCCACGCTGGACGTGTTCAGGCACTCGTTGCTGGCGGCGTTCTGCCAGATCTTGTAGGGACCGTCCGTGTCGGTCGTCGACCAGAACACGCGCCACTGTTGCGCGAGCGGCGTCGGCGCCTGACAGGGCTCCATCTCGACCCGGGTCAGCGTCGCACTCTGCTCGGTGATGCACCATCCGGTGTTCTGGTCGGTGAAGGTGTAGGTACCGGTCTGGCTGTTGAACCCCTCAAGCCACCGCTGCTCGCTCCCGCCTCCGCACGTCCACATCTGGAGCACGAAGTTGTTCTCGGTCGCGTTGTCCAGGCAGTGACCCGAACCATGGATACCGATCTTCACGAAGCCGGTACTGGCCTGTGCCGGCGCACCGGTCACCACGGCCGCCGGCACCACAGCCGCAATCGCGGCAGCGAAAGCAGCGAACCTGCTACGAATCTTCATAATTTCACCCTTATCGCACTGAAGGCGTCGAAAGTCTTACTCGGACGACGCTCAGCTTGGCGGGACCACGGTCCGAATGTCGCGCCACGTTCCGCTGAGCGGAACAGCACCCGCGCCACCTGCGAAAGGCACCAGGCCGACGAGAAGGGAGCAAGTAAGAAGAACGACAGCACGGGCAGCGTCACCCGGCTCACGGCAGCACGCGACAATGCCGAAGCCGGTACCCGATGAATCGGATACCGGCCCTGAACTGGTGCCGTGACTTCCTCGACGGTGCCGTTCCCCAGGCTCGGCACAGCCCTGAGGAACGGCACGTGGATTCCTAGCCTCCTGCCAGGTTGCGGCGTCCGCGGCGCAGCATGGAGGCGCGGTGCAGGTCAGCGTTGATGGCGAACCAGGCGCGGTGCCACTCGTCCCAGTGGGCCTCGGCGCCGCATGCCTTGACGAACAGCTCCAGCAGCTCCAAACGGGGCATGCGGGTGCGGGTCATCACCCGGTGCAGTGTGGCGTGGGGCAGGGCCCGGACGGTGCCGGCTTTGCGTTCCAGGTGCTCGGCGCGGCGCTCCAGCATGCGGTAGCTGGGGTTGCTGGCCCACTTCCGCAGCGCCCACATGGCCTCGACAAGCTCTGGGACGCTGCGGGCGAGCAGCGGGCACGGTGGGAACTGGGCCCGAGCCCAGCCGACCTTGGGACCGGGCTGGTCCGCGGTGAACCGGGCCGGGCCGCTGCCGGGGATCGCCTGGCAGTCGTAGATGCGGCCGGAGGCCGGAGCGTGCAGCGCCTGGCGCAGCGCTTCGCCGCGGCCGGTGGAACGTCGGTATGCCAGCTTGTCGGTCACGCCTTCACCGCCTTGTACAGCCGACGCACGGCCTCGACGGTGACGGCGGCCGCGGCGGTGACGCCCGCGGTCGGGACACCGGCCACGGTCATGGTGACCACACCGGTCAGTACGACGCCGGTGAGCGCCACGGCCGTACCGGGTATCCGTACCGTGGCCGACGGGGAGTCGGCGGGCTCAGGCCCTGCCGCTGCCTGGGGTCCGGCCTGTTGGCCGGAGCTGATGGGGAACATCGCTGTGTTCTTCCTTCGGTCTGGGCAGGGAGGGCAGGTTCGCCCTCCCGGCCGGTTACTCATCCCTTGCGGTCGGCGCGGTGGTCTAGAGCCGCACCTAACGGGTGAAGTGGCGTGAAACATCTCCGAGTTGCCGCCCAGAGTGTCCAGCCACCCCCGCATAGAGTCATGATGAGGCAACATGCTGTGAACGCGTACTGATTCGCGAATAAAACCTGTCCCACTTTTGTGCGGAACGCGCCCAATGCACGTGCAGATGCGATCTCAACGATCCGGCACCCGGTGGTTTGCCGGTACGGACCACCGGGTAACTTCATCCGTGGATATCGCGCCCAGTCGCGCTCGTCCGTTGCGGAGCTTGCCTCTTGGTCTAGGAGAGCACCACAACCCGATCGCCCCGTTGCCGCGGGACGCCGGAACCTCGCGCCGGTTCGGTAAAGCACCCGCAAGGGAGCCGACGCCGAACCGGCGTCGCCTCTCCGCCGACGGGAGAGGATCCTCTCCCTGCGATCCGCCCCAGACTCTGAGTCGCCGAGTGATCGCGCGCAGTCGCCGTGTAGGCAGCATGACACAGACCTCTGACGAAGCCCACAGCCGATAGCCTCCCGCCCCTGGCATGCGCCGCCAGCGGCCAGAACATCGCGGCATCGACCTCGCCTCCGCCGAGGCCAGGAGGCTCAGGGCGGATCGAGTGCCCCAATGTAGGGCACCGCCCATGGCACCCCAATCAGAAGCTGTCGGCCTTGAACAGGCACCCGCTCGTTGTCATTAGGGTTTGGCGCTGGCTGAGACGCGTGACGCGGAGGCAGCAGCGCGGCGGCGCAACAGCGCGATCTTGATCGACGCTACATATGTTCTAACTGGGCAGTTGACAGCCGCGGGCTCGCGCTTGAGGAAGACAGCCCCGCCCCTTGATTTTCTCCGCGTGTCGCCGCAAGAAGCCGCTCAGTCCAAGGCCGGAAAAGTCAGGAAAGTTGCTTGCACAGATTGCGCCCCGGCTTCCCGCCGCAAAGCTTCGACCAGCAAAAAGGACCCGAACCATACCCGGTCCGGGCCCTTCCGTTATGTGGGCGATACTGGGATTGAACCAGTGACCTCTTCCGTGTCAGGGAAGCGCTCTCCCGCTGAGCTAATCGCCCGTGCCTTTATTACGTTGTCCTGCTGCCTAGCTGTCCTGCGAGGTGGTGACGGGATTTGAACCCGTGTAGACGGCTTTGCAGGCCGTTGCCTCGCCTCTCGGCCACACCACCGTGGGAGCCCGATCAGGCGCCGTGCAACTTACCCGACCAGCCCTACCGTCCGAGCGGATGACGAGACTCGAACTCGCGACCCTCACCTTGGCAAGGTGATGCTCTACCAACTGAGCCACATCCGCGTGTGCTTCCGGGGCTTCTTGCGGCGCCCCCTGGCGACACCATGAACTGTAGCGGATCCGGGCGGGGATCCAAAAACCATTGCCCTCAGGGGTCACAGGGTGGGGTTGAAAACGGGTTGAATGGGGGCAGAACGGTGGTCATGATTGCGCTCGGCTGCCGGGTGGTCACCGTGGGACGCCATTCATTCGAGTGGTTCGGCGGTGGCGGCGGTCCGGTGTGCGGTCGGGCGCGGCCACGATGGTCCGGGTCCGGCGGCGGATCCGGCGGCGGGCGTGGACGGGAAGGGGCCCTGCGATGGCTCGGATGAGACGGCGGGTCGCTCGGATGGCGGCTTGGAGTGTGGCCGGTCTGCTGACGGTCGCCGGGGTGGCGGCGGCCACCGCGATGGGGGCGCCCTCAGCGCCCAAGGCGCTGCGGCCGATCCCGCGCATCGTCGGTGGTGCGGCGGCGCCGGCCGGGGCGTTCCCGTTCATGGCCGCGTTGCAGCAGTGGGAGGGCAGCGGCTATCTGACCATCTGCGGCGGCACGCTGATCGCGCCGGATGAGGTGCTCACCGCCGCGCACTGCGTCGAGCAGTGGGCGGTCGGGCAGGAGGCGGCCGGCGGGCAGCCCAAGGAGCGCGTCGTCGTGGGGCGGACCGACCTGTCGTCGAACGATGGTGCGGTGCGGCTGCCGGCGGCGATCCGGGTCGACCCGACCTGGGACTCCTCCACCGAGGTGGACGACGCCGCCGTGCTGCAACTCGACGCTCCCATCGGCGGGGTTCCCATGCCCACGCTGCCCGCGGCCGGCAATCGCGGCTACGAGCAGCCCGGCGTGGCGGCACTCACCGTCGGCTGGGGCAGCGTCCAGCCGCAGGGGCCCACCGACGTCGGGGGCGGTGTCTATCCGAACGATCTGCGGCAGGTCAGCCTGCCGCTGGTCGACGATGGCCCGTGCCAGAGCGTGTTCGACGGGGTCCACAACCCCACGCTCTACCCGAAGGTGATGCTCTGCGCCGGTGGCGACGGCCGGCACGACGCCTGCACCGGCGACAGCGGCGGCCCGCTGCTGACCCCGCTGACCTCCGGCGATTGGGAACTGGTCGGGATCACCAGCTGGGGCAACGGCTGCGCCGTCCCGGGCACACCAGGTGTCTTCACCCGGCTGTCGGCACCGGAGATCCACGACTTCGTCGCGATGGCGGGCGGCGAGGTGGCCTTCGGGCCGTGACAGCCGAGGCTCCGTCGCCGGGGTGATGGAGCGCTTCCGCTGCGCGTCGAGGACCTGCTGACGCCGGGGCTACACGTGCCGGGGCGATGGGCTCCTGGCCCTGGGCGATGCGCCCCGGGGCAGCATCCTTCGGACAGCGTCTCCCGCGTGCGCCCCCAGGGGCCGAAGCGAGAGCCGTAACAAAGCGCGAGACAATGAGCTGTGCCCTTCCCCGCCCGCCGCGTCGGCGCCATATCCCGCGAAGCCGGACCCGGCTCCGAGCCTCTGGCCTACTTCGCCGGGCGGCTGGCGACCGGGCTGCGGGATGTCACCTCGGACCTGAGCGCGCTCGACTCGTCGGGGTACTGGGCCGTTGTCGGCACCTACGAGGGCGAGTGGACGCTGGCGCGCTTCGATGAGGTGCGGGAGGCTCCGTTGCCCGTGGCCTCGGCTCCGTGGCGGGGGCCGGAGCGGGCGGCGTGGGTCTCGTCGCTGGACCAGGCCGAGTACGAGGGTGCGGTCAAGAAGATCCGGGATGAGATCGCGCATGGCGAGGTCTACCAGGTGAACCTGTGCCGGGTGCTGTCCGCGCCGATCGCGGCGGAGGCGGATCCGCTCGCCCTCGCCGCGTGCCTGGCCGAGGGCAATCCGGGGATCTATGCCGGGGTGGTGGACGTGCCCGGGGCCCGGGTCGTGACCGCCTCGCCCGAGCTGTATCTGCGGCGGGTCGGGCGGACGGCCATCTCGGAGCCGATCAAGGGCACCGCGCGCACTGCTGAGGAGTTCCTGCCGAAGGACACCGCGGAGAACGTCATGATCGTCGACCTGGTGCGGAACGATCTGGCGCGGGTGGCGGTGGTGGGGAGTGTGGAAGTTCCTTCGTTGTTGCGCGTGGAGCCGTATCCGGGGTTGGTGCACCTGGTGTCGACCGTGACCGCGGAGATGGTGCCGGGGGCCGGGTGGGCGGAGTTGATCGCGGCGACGTTTCCGGCCGGGTCCATCACCGGGGCGCCCAAGAGCAGCGCGTTGCGGATCATCGACGAGTTGGAGACCGTGCCGCGGGGGCCCTACTGCGGGGCCATCGGCTGGGTGGACGCCGACCGGGGCGTCGGCGAGCTCGCGGTGGGTATTCGCACGTTCTGGTGGCGCGCCGGGCACCTGTGCTTCGGGGCCGGCGCGGGTATCACCTGGGGATCGGATCCGCGCGGGGAGTGGGCCGAGACCGAGCTGAAGGCGGCGCGGCTACTCGCTGTCGCGTCGGGTCCGTCGTCGTCCGTCGAGTGAAGGAGACTGGGTGCCATGAGCACTGACAAGGTCTGGGTCGGATCCGGTTTGGTCGATGCCGAGGACCCGCACATCTCGGTCTTCGACCACGGTTTCACTGTCGGCGACGGCGTGTTCGAGGCGGTGAAGGCAGTCGGCGGGAGGCCGTTCGCGCTGACGCGGCACTTGCAGCGGCTGGCCCGCTCGGCGGCCGGGCTGGGACTGCCCGTGGTGGACGTCGAGGCGGTGCGGCACGCCGTGACCGAGACGCTGCTCGCCAACGACGTCCCGCCGCTGGCCCGCATCCGCGTCACCTACACCGCCGGCGTGGCGCCGCTCGGGTCCGAGCGGGGCGACCACGGCCCGACGCTCGTGGTGGCGGTGGGCCCGACCAAGCCGCACGCCGACGCCACCGCGATCGCGACCGTGCCGTGGCCCCGGAACGAGCGGGGCGCCCTGGCCGGCATCAAGTCGACCTCCTACGCCGAGAACGCCAAGGCGTTGGCGCGGGCCCAGCGGGTGGGCGCCACCGAGGCGATCTTCGCCGACACCACCGGTCGGCTGTGCGAAGGCACCGGCAGCAACATCTTCGTGGTCCGGGACGGCCGCGTCCTGACCCCGACCCTGGACACCGGCTGCCTGGCCGGCGTGACCCGTGCCCTGGTCCTGGCCTGGGTGCCGGAGGCGGAGGAGACCGATCTGCCGCTCTCCGCGTTGCAGGACTCCGACGAGATCTTCCTGACCTCGACGCTGCGCGACGTCCAGGGCGTCCGCCGGACCGACGACCGCGAGCTGGCCGCGCCGGGCCCGGTCACCAAGGACGTCATGGCCGTGTTCGCCGAGCGCTCCGCGCAGGAGCACGACCCGCTGTAACCGACGGCGGCTCCGTCACCCACCGTGACCGGAAAAGCAGCGCCCCCGCCGATGGTGATCGCATCGGCGGGGGTTCGCTGGTTCGGGGCCGCCCCTGAGTCCGGTCGGGATCGGGGTCAGTTGTCGGCGAACAGGTGCATGAGTTCGGCGTCGAGATCGTAGAAGCGATGCTCCAGACCCGGCGGGACGGCGGCGTTGGTGCGCTTGAGGAAGGACTCCAGCGCACGCGCCGGGGCCTCCAGGAGTGCCTCGCCCTCGGGCGAGCTCAGCGCCAGACACACGATCGCCTGGCCGCGGCTGCGCGAGGGCCACACCCGCACGTCGCCGGTGCCGGTGGGGCGACGCAGCCCCTCGGCGAGCAGCTCGCGGGCGAAGACCCAGTCCACGGTGTCCTGGCCGCCGGTGTGGAAGGTGGCGTGGACGGCGTAAGGGTCGGCGGTGTCGTAGCGCAGGCCCGCGGGGACCGGCAGCGAGGAGTCGCCGGAGATGACGAGACGCAGCTGCAGCTCACAGGTGACCGATGAGCTCATGGCGGTCGGCCTTTCGCTAGGAGTGCGCCGAGGCGGGCGGTCCCGAACTCAGCGGTTCACACCCCCGCGTTCCTAGTGGTTCGCGTCGAGGGGCGCGAAGGAGGAATGCCACGGTCCGGTGGTCGGTAAACCCGTGTGCCCGGTATACGGCGTTGTGCGTAGGCCATCAGGTCGAGGACAAGACCTTGACGTGCGGGGCGGACGGCGGACGCATGCGCGACGCAATCCCCCGAATCGGGACAGAACCCACCGTATAGCACCGGTGACACAGGGTGACGAATTGCGGGGTCCCCGGCGGGTCGCCGCCCCTTACGCCGAGTGACGACCGGCGGCGCACCCCACCGGGAAAGGGGTGCGCGCGGCACCGTCCGGATGCGGTAAGGTTACGGACGTCGGAACGGCCCAGGGGGCTGGGGAGACACACAGCAAGGGCGATTAGCTCAGCGGGAGAGCACTGCCTTCACACGGCAGGGGTCACTGGTTCGATCCCAGTATCGCCCACACCGCAAGACAGCCGCATGTCCTCAGACATGCGGCTGTTGTCGTTGTCGGCCTTTATGCGCCAACTCGCCGGGCAGCAGGCCCAACGCTCACCGCACTCCCCGTGGCCGGAACTGGACGCTGATCCGCGGCCCCAGTGGCCGTGCCGATTTCGGGATCGCATGTTCCCAGGTGCGCTGGCAGCTGCCGCCCATCACCAGCAGGTCGCCGTGGCCGACCTCGTAGCGGAGGGTGCAGCCGCCGCCGTCGCGAGGTCGCAGGGTCAGGGCGCGGGGCGTGCCCAAAGAGATGATCGCGACCATCGTGTCGTCGGTGGAGCCACGGCCGGTGGTGTCGCCGTGCCAGGCGACGCTGTCGCGGCCGTCGCGGTAAAGGCACAGGCCGGCGGTCGTGAAGGGCTCGCCGAGTTCGGGGCCGTAGTGGCGGTCGAGCGCGGTGCGAGCCTCGGTCAGCAGCGGGTCGGGCAGGGCTGCGTCGTCGCCGTAGAAGCACAGCAGGCGGGGGACGTCGACCACGCGTTCGTACATCATGCGACGTTCGGCGCGCCAGGGAACGGATTCCATCAGACGGGCGAACAGTTCGTCGGCGCCGGAGATCCAGCCGCGGCGGAGGTCGACCCAGGCGCCGTGGCTCAGCGCGACCCGCTCCACGGCGTCGCCGAGGGCGCCGACCGCCTCGGGCGTGTCGGCGTCGAGCAGGGATCCTTGGAACCAGGCATTGTCGAACATACGTTCAATACTAAGCGGGAGTCGAGGTCGGAGCGCTAGGGTCTTGCCGCACGTCCACAACAACTTCACGAGCAGCACAGGAGTCACGCCGCCATGAGCGCCACGGTCGTCGCCAAGGAACTCACCGCCGGGCACGGCGATCGTGTCCTGTTCTCCGACCTGGATCTCGTGGTCTCCCCCGGCGACGTGGTCGGTCTGGTCGGTGTCAACGGCGCCGGGAAGTCCACGCTGCTGCGCCTGCTGGCCGGCCTGGAGACGCCGGAGCACGGCAGCGTGCAGCTCAGTCCCCCGAGCGCCACCGTCGGCCATCTGCCCCAGGAGCCCGAACGCCGGGCCGGCGAGACCGTGCGGCAGTTCCTGGCCCGCCGCACCGGCGTGGCCGCGGCACAGGAGGCACTGGACGCCGCCACCGAGGGCTTGGTGGAGGGCGCGCCGGGCGCGGACGACGCCTACTCCGAAAGCCTGGAGCGCTGGCTCGGCCTCGGCGGCGCGGACCTGGAGGAGCGCGCCGACGCGGTCGCCGCGGACCTGGGCCTGGCGGTCGACCTGGACCTGGAGATGACGGCGCTGTCCGGCGGCCAGGCCGCCCGCGCCGGCCTGGCCGCGCTGCTGCTGAGCCGCTACGACGTCTTCCTTCTGGACGAGCCGACGAACGACTTGGATCTGGACGGCCTGGAGCGTCTGGAGCGCTTCGTCACCGAGCTGCGCGCGCCGGTGGTGCTGATCAGTCACGACCGGGAGTTCCTGGCCCGCAGTGTGAACCGGGTGGTCGAGCTGGACCTGGTGCAGCAGCTGATCCGGCAGGTCGGCGGCGGCTACGACGACTACCTGCGGGAGCGGGAGGTCGAGCGGCAGCACGCCCGCGAGGAGTACGAGGCCTACGCCGACACCAAGGCCGGCTTGGAGGCGCGGGCCCACATGCAGCGCAACTGGCTGGAGAAGGGCGTCAAGAACGCGCTGAAGAAGCGTCCGGACAACGACAAGACGCTGGCGAAGGCTCGGGCGGAGTCCACGGAGAAGCAGGCTGCGAAGGCGCGGCAGACCGAGCGCCGGATCGAGCGGCTGGAGGTCGTGGAGGAGCCGCGCAAGGAGTGGGAGCTGCGGATGACGATCGCCGCCGCGCCGCGCTCCGGCTCGGTGGTGACGACGCTGCGCGAGGCGGTGGTCCGCCGGGGCGACTTCACGCTGGGTCCGGTCACGTTGCAGATCGACTGGGCCGAGAAGGTCGCCATCACCGGCGCCAACGGCTCGGGCAAGACGACCCTGCTGGCCGCGCTTCTGGGCCGCATCCCCCTCGACGAGGGCTCGGGCTCGGTGGGCTCCGGTGTGGTGGTCGGCGAGGTCGATCAGGCACGCGGGCTGTTCCTGGGCGAGCAGCCCCTGCTGCGGGCGTTCGAGGAGCAGGTGCCGGACATGGAGCCGGCGGAGGTCCGCACGCTGCTGGCCAAGTTCGGCCTGAAGGCCGAGCACGTACTGCGCTCGGCCGTGACGTTGTCCCCGGGCGAGCGCACGCGCGCCGCGCTGGCCCTGCTCCAGGCGCGCGGGGTGAACCTGCTGGTGCTGGACGAGCCGACCAACCACCTGGACCTGGCCGCGATCGAGCAGTTGGAGTCGGCGCTGGCGAACTACCCGGGCACCCTGCTGCTGGTCACGCACGACCGACGGATGCTCGAGGCGGTGCAGACCACGCGGCGGTTGGTGGTGGACGGCGGGAAGGTCAGCGAGCTCTAAGCTCGGAAAGGCACCCTCAGCCCTCAGCCCTCAGCCGCCAACCGCCGCCCCTCCACAAAAAACTCCGCGACCTCCTCCGCCGTCGCCGCCAACGGCAGCGCCGCGCCGAACGGCGCGTTCCAGAACTCCCCCTCGCGCGGCTTGTGCGGTCCGACGTACATGTACGGCTCGTCGAGGTAGCTGTCACCGAGCGACACGCCGTAGTTGACCTCGTCGGCCGTCACGCCGATGTCGAAGTGCTCGGGCCACAGCACCGGCGTGGCGTCCGGGGCGAAAATCCTCAGCGCCTGGTCGCCCCTGTACAGCGCGGCCAGCAGCTCCTGCGCGGCGGCAGGGTCCAGCTCCGGGCGGTCCGCGGGCTGGGCGCCGGAGCCATCGTGGTAGAGACCCTCGGGGGCGCCCGCGGTCACGCCCAGGCGCGCAGCGAGTTCGGCGTAGGTGGCGCCCTCGATCGCGACCGGAGTGCCGTCGGCCCACACGTTCAGGTGATCCGCGCGCAGTTCCGGGGTGGTGACGGTGCTGATCGCTCCAGGGATGACAGTGAGGCGGATGGTCCGGTCGCGGCGGTACTGCGGGCCTGCGAGCAGCAGTTCCGCAATCGCGTGGAGTGAGTCCCTGGTCTGCTTGTGCCCCACCGTTTGCCTCCTGTGCGATTAACCAGAAGAAGGAATCCCCGGGGTCAGCCTATCCTTGACGTGCCATGGAATCTCAGCTCAAGACGGCTTCGCTCGCCGAGCTCACCGCTCGCCTCGCGGAGCTGACGCCGCATGACCGGCATCGCCTCTCCCGTCGCATCGACGGCGCTCGACGCATCCGCAATCCGCAGGCGCTCCAGGCGGTGACCGCTGAGATCGAGGCCGAGATCCTGGTCGCGGCCGGGCGGGCGGCGGCGCGGCGGGCGAGCGTCCCGAAGATCACCTATCCGGACAACCTTCCGGTCAGCGCGCGGCGGGACGACATCGCGGCGGCGATCCGGGACCACCAGGTGGTGGTGATCGCCGGTGAGACCGGCTCCGGCAAGACCACGCAGATCCCGAAGATCTGCCTGGAGCTGGGGCGCGGCGTCGCCGGGCTGATCGGCCACACCCAGCCGCGGCGGCTGGCGGCGCGCACCGTCGCCGAGCGGATCGCCGAGGAGCTGGGCCAGCCGCTGGGCGAGACCGTCGGCTACAAGGTCCGGTTCACCGACCACTCCAGCGACGACACGCTCGTGAAGCTGATGACCGACGGCATCCTGCTGGCCGAGATCCAGCAGGACCGGATGCTGCGCCGCTACGACACGATCATCATCGACGAGGCGCACGAGCGGTCGCTGAACATCGACTTCCTGCTCGGCTACCTCAAGAGCCTGCTGCCGCGCCGCCCGGACCTGAAGCTGATCATCACCTCGGCGACGATCGACCCGGAGCGGTTCGCACGGCACTTCGCGGACCGGGACGGCGAGCCGGCCCCGATCGTGGAGGTCTCCGGCCGCACCTACCCGGTGGAGGTCCGGTACCGGCCGCTGCTGCTCGACGACCCGGAGCTCGACGGCGACGCCGCCGACCGCGACCAGGTCCAGGCGATCAGCGACGCCGTGGACGAGCTCGGCCGCGAGGGCCAGGGCGACATACTCGTCTTCCTCTCCGGCGAGCGCGAGATCCGCGACACCGCGGACGCGCTCAAGAAGCGCAACCTCCGCCACACCGAGATCGTCCCGCTGTTCGCCCGCCTGAGCTCCGCCGAGCAGCACAAGGTCTTCGAGCCGCACACCGGCCGCCGCATCGTGCTGGCCACCAACGTCGCCGAGACCAGCCTCACCGTCCCGGGCATCCGCTACGTCATCGACCCCGGCTCGGCGCGCATCTCCCGCTACAGCAACCGCACCAAGGTGCAGCGCCTGCCGATCGAGCCGGTCTCCCAGGCCTCGGCGAACCAGCGCAAGGGCCGCTGCGGCCGTCTGTCCGACGGCATCTGCATCCGCCTGTACTCCGAGGACGACTTCCTCTCCCGTCCGGAGTTCACCGAGCCGGAGATCCTGCGCACCTCCCTGGCCTCCGTCATCCTCCAGATGAGCGCGCTGGGCCTGGGCGACGTCGCCGCCTTCCCGTTCCTGGACCCGCCGGACGCGCGCAACATCCGCGACGGCGTGAACCTGCTCCATGAGCTCGGCGCGCTGGACCCCGAGGAACAGGACCTCCGCAAGCGCCTGACCCCGGTCGGCCGCAAGCTCGCGCAGCTGCCCGTGGACCCGAAGCTCGGCCGCATGGTGCTGGAGGCGGACCGCAACGGGGCGCTGAAGGAAATCATGATCATCGCCGCCGCGCTGTCCATCCAGGACCCGCGCGAGCGCCCCGCCGACAAGCAGCAGGCCGCCGCGGAGAAGCATGCCCGCTTCAAGGAGCAGGGCTCGGACTTCCTGGCGTGGTTGAAGCTGTGGGACTACATCAAGGAGAAACAGAAAGAGCTCTCCTCGAACCAGTTCCGCAAGCTCTGCAAAGCCGAGTTCCTGCACTACCTCCGTATCCGCGAGTGGCAGGACGTGCACAGCCAGCTCAAGCAGATCGCCAAGCAGCTGGAGCTGACGCCGAACACCGTCGAGGCGAGCCCCGACCAGATTCACATCAGCCTCCTGAGCGGGCTGCTGTCGCATATCGGTTTGAAGGACACAGAGTCCTTCGAGTACATCGGCGCGCGTAATGCGAAGTTCGCCATCTCCCCCGGCTCGGTTCTCTTTAAGAAGTCGCCGCAGTGGGTGATGGCCGCCGAGTTGGTGGAGACGTCCCGCCTTTGGGGCCGCGTCGTAGCCATCATCAAGCCGGAGTGGGCCGAGCCGCTCGCGCAGCACCTAGTGAAGCGAACGTATAGCGAACCGCACTGGGAGAAGTCCGCGGGCGCCGTTATGGCGTTCGAGAAGGTGACTCTCTACGGGATCCCTCTGGTCGCCTCCCGCAAGGTGAACTACGGCAGCATCGACGCCGAGGTGTCCCGCGAGCTGTTCATCCGGCACGCTCTGGTCGAAGGCGACTGGCAGACGCACCACAAGTTCTTCTCGGAGAACCGCAAGCTGCTCGCCGAAGTAGAGGAGTTGGAGAACCGCGCGCGCCGTCGCGACATCCTTGTCGACGACGAGACGCTGTTCGACTTCTACGACGACCGCGTACCTGCCGATGTGGTCTCCGCGCGCCACTTCGACTCCTGGTGGAAGAAGACCCAGCGGGATCAGCCGGATCTCCTGAGCTTCGAGAAGTCGATGCTCATCAACGACGGCGCGGGCGCCGTGGTGGAGCAGGACTATCCGGACTCCTGGCGCCAGGGCCGTATGAAGTTCAAGCTGACCTATCAGTTCGAGCCGGGCGCGGACGCCGACGGCGTCACCGTCCACATCCCGCTGACGGTGCTGAACCAGGTCACCGGCGACGGCTTCGACTGGCTGATCCCGGGCCTGCGCGAGGACCTGCTGACCGCGCTCATCAAGGCGATGCCCAAGACGCTGCGGGTCAACTTCGTCCCGGCGCCGAACTTCGCCAAGGCGCTGCGCCGGAGCCTGGTTCCGAACGACGGTCCGCTGCTGGAGGCGATGGCGCGCGAGCTGCGCGCGGTGTCCGGGCACCGGGTGGAGCCGACGGACTTCGACCTGGAGCGGGTGCCGGAGCATCTGAAGATGACGTTCCGGATCATCGACGACAAGGGTCACCGGCTCGCCGAGGGCAAGGACCTGGAGGCGCTGAAGACCAAGCTCAAGGTCAAGACTCGCGACGTGATCAACAACGCCGCCGACGGCCTGGCCCAGGAAGGGCTGAAGACCTGGACCGTCGGCACGTTGGCGAAGACCTTCGAGCAGAAGCGGAGCGGCCTGACTATGAAGGCCTATCCGGCGCTCGCCGACGCCGGCGACAGCGTCGCGGTACGGCTCTACGACACCGCCGAGGACCAGCGCCGCGCCATGGCCGCCGGCACGCGGCGGATGCTGCTGCTGAACGTGAACTCGCCGATCAAGTACATCAACGGCCGGCTGAGCAATCCGGCGAAGCTGGCGCTGAGCCACAATCCCTACGGCAACGCGCTGGCGCTGTTGCAGGATTGCGTGGCCTGCGCCGCGGACCACCTGATCGCGAAGAACGGCGGTCCGGCCTGGGACGAGGCGTCGTACCAGAAGCTGTTCGACGCGGTGCGCGCGGACCTGGCCGACACCTCGATGCAGGTGGTGCAGCAGGTGGAGCGGATCCTGGCGGTCTGGCAGGAGGTGGAGCGCCGGATGAAGGCCACGACCAGCCGGTCGCTGCTGGCCGCGCTGGCCGACGTCCGGGCCCAGCTGACCGGGCTGGTCCACAAGGGCTTCGTCTCGGCGACCGGCTTCGATCAGCTGCCGCAGCTGGTGCGCTATTTGCGCGCGGTCGAGCGGCGGCTGGACAAGCTGCCGGACAACCCGAACCAGGACCAGCTGCTGATGTACCAGGTCCACGACGTGCAGGACGAGTATCAGCTGCTGCTGGACCGGCTGCCGCCGGGCCGTCGGGGCGACGCCGACGTGCGGCGGATCCGGTGGATGCTGGAGGAGCTGCGGGTCAGCCTGTTCGCGCAGCAGCTGGGGACGCCGGAGACGGTGTCGGCGAAGCGGATCTACCGGGCGATCGACGCGATCAGCGGTTGACCTGGGCCCGGCCTCGCCGGAGCAGCGGCGTTGCCGGGAGCAGAGGGTAGCTCGATCGGAGTATCAGGGTTCGACCGTCCGGGGTATGATCCGGCGCCATGACCGCTGACGCCGAAGAACCGGGAAGCGCGAAGACCCCCTGGTCGGATCCCGTCGCCGGCGACCGTTCGGCGGACGCTGCGGACGCGGCCTACCGGCTGGACACTTCCACGGCGCATCCGGCGCGTGTCTACGACTACTGGATCGGCGGGAAGCAGAACTTCGCCGCCGACCGCGATGTCGCCGACCGCATGGCCGAGGCCATGCCGGGGGTTCCGCTGCTGGCCCGCGCCAACCGCGCGTTCCTGGGGCGGGCGGTCCGATACGTGGCCGGGCAGGGCGTCACCCAGTTCCTGGACCTCGGCGCGGGGCTCCCGGCCACCGGGAACACCCACGAGATCGCGCAGTCGGTGCATCCCGACGCCGCCGTGGTCTATGTCGACAACGATCCGCTGGTCACGGTGCACGGCCGCGCGCTGCTCGCGGACGAGGCCCGCACCCGGGTCTTCGAGGCCGATCTGCGCGACCCGGAGTCAGTGCTCGGCCATCCGCACGTCACCGGCCTTATCGACTTCGAGCGGCCGGTCGGGCTGCTGCTGGCGGCGGTGCTGCACTTCGTCGCCGACGACGCCGACCCGGCCGGGATCCTGGCGGCGTTCACCAAACGCCTGGCCCCGGGCAGCCACCTGGTGATCTCGCACGCCGGCTCGGATCTGCTGCCGGTGGACGAGGCCCGGCTGCGGCCGATCTATCAGACGTCCTCCACCGGCGCCGTGCGCGACCACGCCGAGGTGTCCGCCTTCTTCGAGGGTTTCGACCTCGTCGAGCCCGGACTGGTGCGGATACCGTTGTGGCGCCCGGACGAGGCACCGCCGGAAGACCTGTCGCAGTACTGGCTGTACGGCGGCGTGGGTCGAAAGCGGTAGAAACCCTAGTCCGGGCGGTATGCAGGGTCCCAACATCGTGAACCGCGTTGCCCAGCGCAGGTCCCAGCCGTAAGGATGGGCGCGTGTCCCAGCAACCGGAACAGACCGCACCTCTGACACTGCAGATCCTGCCCGACGGAAGCGAACGGGTCTTCGACGGATCGCGCCGGGTCGTCATTGGCCGCGACTCCAATCAAGTCGACGTCATCGTCTCCGAGCCGAGGGCGTCGCGTGTGCACGCCACGCTCTACGTGAGCGGCGGGGCGTGGGTCCTGGAGGACAGCAGCAGTCAGGGCACGTTCGTGCAGAACACCCGACTGACCCAGCCGATGACGCTGCCCGGACCGGTGGTGGTCCGGCTCGGACACCCGGTGGACGGGCAGGAGGTGCGGTTGGTGCCGGGCGCGCGGCGGCCGAACCTGCCGCCGCCGGGGCAGCCGGGACACCCGGGCCATGTCGGGCAGGCAGGCCAAGCCGGCCAGGCCAACCAGGGCGCGCAGCATGGCCAGGCCGGGTCGGCCGGGCCGGCCGGGCCGGCGGCGCCCCAGCAGCAGCACGTCGCGCAGGCTCCCACGGCACCGCCGCAGGCCGGGCCGCAGCAGCCGCCGCCCGGGTTCCAGCAGATCCCGCCGCCGCGCCCGGTGGCGCAGCCCGGGCAGGCGGGTCAGCCGGGTCAGCCCGGCCAGCCCGGCTACCCGCAGCAGCCGCCCGGTGCGCACTCCTGGGCCCAGCAGCCGGGCGCCATCCCGCAGCAGAACCCTTACGTCCCGCAGCACCTGCCGGCCCAGCAGCCGCAACAGCCTCGCCTGGGTGAGTACACCGGCGTCTACCAGACCGCCGCCCACACCTCGACCAAGCTGCGAATAGGCCGCGACGCCGGCAACGACATCGTGCTGCACGACCTCCAGGTGTCGCGCTTCCACGCCGAGCTGCGCCTTCAGCCCAACGGCAGCGGTTTCGAGATCGTCGACCTGCGCAGCCACAACGGCACTTTCGTCAACGGCAACCGGGTCGGCCGCGCGGGCGTGCAGGAAGGTGCGGTCATCTCGATCGGCCGCCACCTGCTGCGGCTGCGCAACGGCCAGCTTGAGGAGTTCGTCGACACCGGTTCGGTGACGTTCTCCGCGGCCAACCTCTCAGTGCTGGCCGGTACGAAGGTGCTGCTGGACGATGTCAGCTTCGCGCTGGAGGGCGGCGACTTCTTGGCGGTGCTCGGGCCGACCGGCGCCGGTAAGTCGACGCTGATGAAGGCTCTTACTGGCAACCGCCCTGCAGACCACGGCGCTGTTCTCTATAACGGTCGCGATCTCTATGCGAACTACGCGGAGCTTCGTAACCGTGTCGGCTACGTCCCACAGGACGACATCCTCCACCCGCAGCTGAAGGTGCGCGATGCTCTGCGCTACGCCGCCCAGCTGCGATTCCCCCCGGACACCGCGGCGGCTGAACGCGATCACCGCGTCGAGGAGGTCATGGCGGAGCTCGGACTGAGCGAGCGCGCGGACCTCGCCGTGGAGAAGCTGTCCGGCGGACAGCGCAAGCGCACCTCCGTGGCGATCGAGCTGCTGACCCGCCCCTCGCTCCTGATCCTCGACGAGCCCACCTCCGGCCTGGACCCGGGCTATGAGAAGTCGGTGATGGACCTGCTGCGCCGCCTCGCGGACGGCGGCCGCACCGTCATCACCGTGACGCACAGCATCCAGAGCCTGGACCGCTGCGACCGCATCCTGTTCCTGGCCCCAGGTGGGCAGACCGCGTTCTTCGGCCCGCCGCCGGAGACGCTGCAGTTCTTCAGCCGCGGCACCTACGCCGAGGTGTTCCAGGACCTGGACCGCGCCACGCCCGGATACGCCAAGTCGGCGTTCGCCGGCTCGCCGGCCGACCACCAGTATGTGCAGGCCCCTCTCGGCGCCCAGCTGAACAAGGCCAATGGCGGCGGCCCGGCCGCCGCGCAGCAGGCCGCGACCCCGGCGGCAAACCCGCACTGGGGCCACCAGTTGTCCACGTTGTTCCGGCGCTTCAGCTCGGTGGTGTGGGCCGACAAGCGCAATACTTTAATGCTGTTCATGCAGGCGCCGATCCTGGGCCTGCTAATGCTGGCGGTGCTCGGCTCCAACGACCTGTCGGCCAGCGACCCGGTGGCGTCGAAGAAGGCCGGGTCGGTGCTGCTGGCGCTGGTCCTCGGCGCGACCTACCTCGGGGCGTCCAACTCGATCCGGGAGATCGTGAAGGAACGGCCGATCCTGACGCGGGAACGGGCGATCGGGTTGTCGCCATCCGCGTATGTGCTGTCCAAAGTGATCCTGCTCGGACTCCTGACCGTCGCGCAGTCCGCAGTCCTGGTGTTCCTCGGCATCGTGCGGCAGGGCGGGCCCGAGCACGGCTCGGTGATGTCCTCAGGACAGTTCGAGGTCTTCATCGGCGTGGCGTCGTCCGGCTTGGCCGCCATGGCCTTCGGTCTGTTGATCTCGGCCTTCGTCTCCAACGCGGACAAGGCGCTGACCATCCTGCCGGTGGTGCTGTTCGCCGAGTTCCTGTTCACCGGTTCAGCGTTCCCGGTCAACAAGACGCCGGGTCTGGCGCAGGCCGCCTATCTGGCGACGGCAAAGTGGGGCTACTCGGCCACAGCGTCCACCGCGAACAACGACGTGTTGTCCGGCAGCGGGTGCAACGGCACCGCGCCGGAGCCGTTCCCGACCGCGAAGTGCGACTCCACCCAGGCACACGACGCCGCAACCTGGTACGGCGACATGGCCGCGCTCAGCGGGCTGACGGTGGTGTTCATCGCCGGGGCGTGGCTGGCGATCCGGCCGGTAGGGCAGCCCAAGCGGAAATAGGCCGGGAGCCCGGGAGCCCGAGCCCAGCGCTCGGCGGCAGACAGGCAAACAAACACATAGGCAGTGAACGCTAAGGCAGTGAACGCTAAGGCGGCGAACGCTAAGGCGGCGAACGCTAAGGCGGCGAACGCTAAGGCGGCGAACGCTAAGGCGGCGAACGCTAAGGCGGCGAACGCTAAGGCGGCGAACGCTAAGGCGGCGCGCATCCCGTGATCGGGATGCGCTCCGCCTTAAGCGTTTCGCTGAGATTGCGCTTGGTTCTCTAGTCCACTTCGCGATGCGGGCCCGTAGGTCCCGCTCCATCCGATCCACCGGCCTGTGAGCCGTAGGCGATGCGAGCTGTCGTGAGCTGGTGATCCACCGCTGTCGATGAAGCCGCTGTCTATGAAGCCACGGTCGCGGCCTACGCCGCGCCTGCCGAGGCCGCCCAATACCCGGCGGCCCGCAACGGCAACTCCACCCGCACTGTCTTACCGCCCCCGTCGGCGTCGGCCGGCACTTCTGTGCGGCCGCCCACCTCGGCCGTCAGGTCCCGGACCAGTTGCAGGCCCCAGCCGCCGCTGTCGTCGGGATGCGGGCTGAGCAGCGCCTTCGGGCGGTGCGGGTGCCGGTCGTGCACGGCCACCGACAGGCAGCCGTACTCCAGCGCCAGCGTCACCTCGGCCTGGCGGCACAACAGCGCCGCGTGCTTGGCCGTGTTGGTGACCAGCTCACTGATGATCACGATCGCCGAATCGATCACCGGCTCGTCCAGGTCCAGCCCCCAGTCCACCAGGATCTCGCGCGCGACACGGCGCGCGGCCGAGGCCCCCTCGGACTTGGTGGGCACCGCGAAGGTGATCCGGTAACCGCACTGCGGCTCCCGCCCGACCCCGAGCACTTCCATCACCTCACACGATCGTGGCGCGCTACGTCCCGTTTCGGAACGGCTCCCCCGCCGTCGGTACAGTTGCCCTGCTGTCCGTGCCTTGGCAGTCATGCCCCCTGCACGGCAGATTCACTCCTGCGAATGCACGTTCATTTGGAGGCTGCTTTGAGAAGCGAGCAGGCGATAACCGACCGCTTCGCACTAGATGACCTGCTCACGGCCTACGCGGTCGCGATCGACACCGATCAGGTGACGGAACTCACACGGTTGTCGACCGACGACGCGGTGTTCGACTACCAATCCAGCGGGGGTCCGCGGGGTTCAGTGGCGGACGCCCAGGCGTGGCTGGAGAGCGCGTTGAGCCAGGTTCCGGTGCGGGCGCACCTGATCGTGAACCGGCGGTTCGACATCCACGAGGACACCGCCTGCGTGGAGGCACACTTCTTCAACCCTATGTCGCTGCGCGTGCCGGGGCAGAAGAACGAGATCTGGAACCCCGGCGGCGGCTACTACTTCGTCGGTTTCCGCCGCACCGAGAAGGGCTGGCGGATCTCAGAGCTCGTCATGCTTCAGACGTGGCGGGTTGCCGTCGGCGTGCACTCGACCAACGGTTCGGGCGGGCACCGCGGCGCCTGACTGGGCTGCGGAGGCGGCGGGCTGACCGGATCCGCCGCGCCGGGACGCAGGTCCTGGCCGGGGCGGGGAGCCGGGCCGGGGAGTCCGGCCGGCGGGTCAGCCCGACGCGTCCGGGCGGTCAGGTCCGTGCGGCCGGGAAATCGGCGCCCGCGCTGCTTTCCCCCCGTGCTTTCACCACCGAGTGGACGAAAGCCGCCACGATCATCGACGTGCCGGCGATCGAGGCGACCCAGTCCGGGACGTCCTTGCCGATCTCCACCAGCAGCAGCACCGCGAGGATGCCGATGGAGTAGTACGCGCCGTGCTCAAGGTAGACGTACTTGTCCAACGCCTTCTTGCGGACCAGGAACACCGTCAGGCTCCGAACGTAGGCGGCGCCGATGCCCAGGCCGATGGTGAACAGCGCGATGTCGACAGTGACCGAGAAGCCGCCCATGACGCTGTCGAAGGAGAACGAGGCGTCCAGCACTTCCAGGTACAGGAACAGCATCAGCGCCTGGCGGCCCTGCGGCGGCTGGTCGCTGCCGACGTCGGCGAGCATCTCGCTCTTGTCAGCCGCGCTGTCCGACAGCCGCTTGATCGTGAAGTAGGTGATCAGGCCGATCAGGCCGGCGACCGGGACGCCGAGCTGGTGGTCGTGCCCGAACGTGAGCGCCGCGACCACCAGGAACAGGATCACTCCGACCACCTGGAAGGCCTCCAGCGCCAGCGGCTTGAACCGCTCGCCGAGCGCGGCCAGGCGGCGTTCGAAGAACGGCAGCCAGATCTGGTCATGGTCGCTGAGGAAGAAGTCCATGAAGATCATCAGCAGGAAGACCCCGCCGAACGCGGCGATCAGCGGCTGCACGTTGAGGATCTCGTGGGAGTAGCCGTTGGGATCGTTGATCGAGGAGCTCACCACGTGGAACGGATTCTGTCTGGTGGCGGCGACCAGGACCACGAGCGGGATCAGCAAGCGCATCCCGAACACCGCGATCAGGATGCCCACGGTCAGGAACAACCGCTGCCAGCGCTCGTCGAAGCGCCGCAGCACGGTCGCGTTCACCACCGCGTTGTCGAAGGACAAGGCCACTTCCAGCACCGCCAGCATGGCCACCACGGTCGCCGAGCGCACGCCGCCGAGCCACAGAGCGAGCGCTAAACCCAACAGGGTGGCGCCGTAGGCCAGCCCGAAGTCCCGTCCGCGCATGTCACGGCCCTTTCTGCCAAGCACGCAGCCAGTCCGGGACGCCGGAAGCCGACCGCGCCGTAGTGATCGGGCCGCCTGACGCGCACCCACCGTCTCTGTTTCTTAGGATGCCCTATTCAGACTTCGAATACACGGCCGGGTTGTAGCGAAGGAACCTTCGCACTCTGTCTCGCCCCCCGTAACTTGTCGACTGGGGTACGTCCGCGCGTTACCGTTCGTTTCGGGTCCGCCGCCAAGCTGATCGGTGTCGCGGGGCGTTGCGGGCTGTCGACAGTTCCCGCATCTGGGCATGGTGTCTAAGGGGTTTGGGATTGGCTGCGCTAGACGGGGCGTTGGAAAGTACCGACGCTGTTGCTGATACCACGTCAAGGGGAGCGCGGAGGCGGCGCTCGCCACTGCTATCCCGAGATCACGGCCTGGCCTGGCTGTTCCTGCTGCCGTCACTGGTCGTCTTCGCGATGTTCATCCTGTATCCGCTGATCGAATCGTTCGTGCTCAGCACGCACGGGTCGGATATTTTCGGGAACTCGTCGCGCTATGTAGGGTTCAAACACTTCAGTGAGATGTTCGACGACCCGGACTTCTACACGATCCTGAGCACCACCGCGCTGTTCACCTTGCTCACTGTCATCCCGGGGGTACTGGGAGCGCTGGCGCTGGTGCTGCTGATGGAGTCGCGCATCCGAGGCATCCGGATCTTCCGCAGCGCGTTCGCCCTGCCGTTCGCCTTCTCCGCCGCGAGCGCGTCGGTCATCTTCGCGGTGATCTACAACCCGGTCGTCGGTATCGCCAACGGGATGCTGGGCCATTTCGGCGCGCAGCCGGTGGGATGGCTGACGGATCCCAAGTGGGTGCTGCTGTCGGTGGCGGCGGTACAGATCTGGCTCACCCTGGGCTACAACGTGCTGGTGCTGTCGGCCGGTGTGGCCGCGATCCCGGCCGACATCGTAGAGGCCGCGCGGTTGGACGGAGCGACCGGTTGGCGGCTGCACCGGTCGATCATGGTGCCGCTGCTGTCGCCGCAACTGTTCTTCCTCACAGTGGTCTCCACCATCAACTCGCTCCAGGCGTTCACCGCCATCCGGGTCCTGGCCCCGGAGGGCGGGCCCGGGGGCAAGGCGATGACGCTGGTCTACGCGATCTACAACAAGGGCTTTGAGAACGGGAACAGCGATCTGGGCGCGGCAAGCGCTTATGCGATCGTGCTCTTGTTCATCGTGCTGATACTCACCGCGATCCAGTTCGGGGTCCTGGAGCGGAAGGTGTTCTACCGATGAGCGCGACCGTCCGGGACAGGGTCGCGAAGGCTCTGGTCTACCTGGTGCTGATCGCCGCCGCGCTGGCAGTGGTGTTCCCTGTGTATTACGCGCTGGCAGGTAGCGTCATGCCCACGCGTGACCTGACGAAGGCGCCGCCGGCTCTGGTGCCTTCCGGCCTGCATCCGGGCAACTTCGCAGATGTCTTCCGCGCCGTGCCGCTGGGCCACCAGTACCTAAACAGCGTGATCGTCTCCGGGGTCATCACGGTGGCGCAGGTGGTCACCTCGCTGCTGGCCGCGTATGCGTTCGTCTTCCTGCCGATGAAGTGGCGCGGCGCGGTGTTCGGGCTGTTCCTGGCCACGCTGATGATTCCGTGGGAAGCCATCATCATCCCGAACTACAAGACCATCGCGAACGCGCACCTGGCGAACACCTACTTCGCGCTGGTGCTGCCGTTCCTGGCCTCGGCGTTCGGGACGTTCATGCTGCGCCAGTCCTTCTTACAGTTCCCGATGGAGCTGCGGGACGCCGCGCGTATCGACGGATCGGGACATCTGCGGTTCCTGTGGCGGATCGTGGTGCCGGTCTCGCGGCCGACGATCGCGGCGATCGCTGTGTACTCGTTCCTGTCCGCGTGGAACCAGTACTTCTGGCCGCTGCTGGTCACCGACAAGCCGAAGATGCAGACGCTGCAACTCGGGATGTCGCAGCTGAACAACTCCGAGTCCGCAGACCCCCGGCTGATCCTGGCCGGCGTGGCGCTGTCCGTGCTGCCGACGCTGCTGCTGGTGGTCTTCGGGCAGAAGTTCATCGTCAAGGGCCTGACCAGTGGGGCGGTCAAGTAGGGCCGTCCCTTCGCATCCTCATCCCACCGCACCCTCGTCCCTTCGTGCCTTCACACCCTCGCACCACCCACCGCAATTCCCACGGGAGGAAACTCAATGAGGAGAACGCTCCACGGCCGACGCTCGGTACGGATAGCCGCCGGGCTGCTGGCCGCCGGCCTCGCGCTGAGCGCGTGCGGCTCGTCGTCGAAGGGCGGGTCCTCGGGCGGCTCGTCCGGCGGCTCGTCGGGCGGCTCGTCCGGCTCGGTGCCGGGCGCCGATGCGCTGGACAAAGCCTCCGGGGTGGTGAACCTGACCTTCTGGCACAGCATGAAGGACACCAACCAGAAGGCGGTCACCGCGATCGTCGACGCCTTCAACACCAAGTACCAGGGCAAGATCCACGTCACGGACACCTACCAGGGCAGCTACGACGACGCGATCGCCAAGTACAAGACCGCGGTGAGCTCCCACACCACGCCGTCGCTGATGCAGGTCTACGACGTCGGCACCCGGTTCATGGTGGACTCCAAACAGACCATCCCGGTCGCCGACCTGGCGTCCAAGGACGGCTACGCGCTCGGCGACCTGCAGCCGAACATCGTGAACTACTACTCGGTGGGCGGCAAGCTGCAGTCGATGCCGTTCAACTCCTCGATGCCGCTGCTGTACATCAACGTCGAGGCGTTCAAGAAGGCCGGGCTGGACCCGGCGAATCCGCCGAAGACCCTGGACGAGCTGGCCGACGCCGCGAAGAAGCTGACGGTCAAGGACGCCAACGGCACCACCACGCAGTACGGCTTCGGCGCGGCCGACTACGGCTGGTTCGTGGAGCAGCTCACTGCCGAGTCCGGCGCGCTCTACTGCGACAACGACAACGGCCGGACCGCGCGCGCGACCAAGCTGAACCTGGACTCCGGGGCGCCGCTGACCTACACCAAGTGGTGGTCCGACCTGGTCAAGGGCGGCTACGCCTCGAACACCGGACGCCCGACCGCCGACGCCCAGGCGGCGTTCAAGGCCGGCAAGGTGGCGATGAACCTGGAGTCCACCGGCGTGCTCGGCGGGTATGTGGACGCCGGCACCAAGGCCGCCGCGCCGTTCACGGTGGCGACCGCGGCGTTCCCGAAGGTCACGGCCGCCGACAGCGGCGGCCCGGTGATCGGCGGCGCCTCGCTGTGGATCGACCGGGCCGGGCACTCCGACGCCGAGGTCCGCGCGGCCTGGGAGTTCGCGAAGTTCGCCGCGTCGGCGCCGCAGCAGGCCGCCTGGCACCAGGCGACCGGGTACTTCCCGGTGAGCGTGGCCGCGCTCCAGGACCCGACCGACGTCGCCTACCGGCAAAAGCACCCGCAGTTCCAGACCGCGATCGACGAGCTGACCGCCACCAAGCCGAGCACCGCGACCGCGGGCTGCCTGCTGGGCGTGATGCCGCAGGCGCGCGCCGACCTGGAGCAGGCGATGCTGAACGTGGCGACCACGGGGACGACGGCGGAGGCGGCGCTGGCGGACGCGTCGACGAAGATCGCGAAGCTGATCAGCGACTACAACTCGGCCGTCGGGTGACGACTCGGGAGTGACCGGCGGGCACCTGCCCGCTGATCGGGGGAAGCGCAGTCATAAGATGGCTGCGCTTTCTTCCATTTCGGGCGGAACCGCCACGCACGACGACATGAGCAGGGGCCAGGACCCATGGTGACGCCAGCCTTGACCACGGTGCCGATGCCCGCTCCGCTCACCGGTTCGGCCGTGGCCACGGAGTGGCGGTGGAACCCGTATGTGCTCGCGGCGCTGGTGCTGATCGCCGGTCTGTACGTGGCCGGGACGATGCGGGTGCGGCGGCGCGGGGAGTCCTGGCCGGTGCACCGGACCGTGGTGTTCGGGCTGGGGCTGGCGCTGTTCGGGTGGACGACCATGTCGTTCCTCGGGGTGTACCAGCAGGTTCTGTTCTGGCCGCGCGCGGTGCAGATCATCACGCTGCTCATGGTGGTGCCGTTGTTCCTGGCGCTCGGAGCGCCAGTGCTGCTGGCGGTCGAGGGCGGGCCGCGGTGGCTGGCGGTGGCGATCCGGCGGGTGCTCGCGACCCGGGTCGCGGTGCTGGTGACCTTCCCGGCTGTGGTGTCGCTGGTGTTCCTGATGACGCCGTTCACGGTGTACTTCACCCCGGTGTACGAAGACACGTTGCGCTCGCGCGGGGCGGGGTGGGTGCTGAGCTTCGCGCTGACGGGTCTGGGGTTCTTCTACTACTGGACGCGGCTGCGGCTGGATCCGGTGCCGAAGGAGTATCCGCATCTGGTCTCGGTGTGGATCACGTTCGCGGAGGCGATCGCCGACGGGGCGCTGGGGCTGACGCTGATGATGGGGCACCACCTGGTCGCCGGGGACTGGTACACGGCGCTGGACCGGAGTTGGGGGCCGACACCGAAGCAGGACCAGGTGTGGGGCGGCGGGGCGCTGTGGCTGCTCGGGGACTTGGCCGGGGTGCCGTTCATCGGGGCGCTGTGGCGGCGGATGTTCAACGAGGACCGGGTGCGGGCGACCGAGGTGGACGCGGAACTGGACGCTTTGGAGGCGGCGGGCGGGAGTTCGGGTGCGGGATCCGGGGTGGCATCGGGCTCGGGCTCGGGTTCGGGTTCTCGCTCCGGCTCCGGCTCCGGCTCCGATTCCGACTTCGGCTCGGACCTCGGCTCTGGCTTCGCCTCTGGCCTGGGCTCGGACGCTGACTCCGGCTCGAACGCCGGCTCCAGCTCGGTGGTTCTGGACGCGCAGGACCGGGTGTCTATTTCTCATACTTCTTCATCCGGTGCTTCCGCATCATCCCCCGACGAGGAGGCAAAGCGCTCCCGTCCCTGGTGGGAGACCGATCCGGTGCTCGGCCGCCGCTACGGATTCCAGGAAGACGACTGACAAGTCGCGCCTACACTCACCCATTCGGACCCGTCCGTTTAGACGATGTTGATCTACGCATGATGGGGGATGTCCGCTTTGGTGCGATCCGGGAAAGTTGTGCCTATCGCCGGGACCGTAGCGACAGCCAGTCGCCGGCCCGGACGGTCAAGCACCACTGGAGGACAGCCACCATGAACGTTCGCAGCATCCTGATGACCCCACCGGCCCGCCGGTGCTCGGCGGCGGCGGTCGCGACGACGACGGCCGCCCTGCTGCTGACCCCGGCGACGGCGTTCGCGAGCGGCCACCCGGCCGGTCCGGGACGCCCGGCGAGCACCGGGCACGTCGGCACCGGCCACGCCGGGACCGGGCACGCCGGGACCGGGCACGTCGGCACTGGTCACGGCACCGGAAGCCACGGCGGCGGTCACAAGCACGACAAGAAGACGGGCAAGAGCACCGGCCACAACGGCCACAAGAAGGGCCACGCCACCGGACACACGACCGGGCATCCGACCGGTTCGAACAGCGCCGCCGGGAGCCACCGGACGCCGGGCGGCGTGCACCACGCGGCCGCCGACCCGGGCTCCATGTCCGGCTCCGCCAGTACCTCCGCGAGCAGCGCTGACGGCGGCGCCAAGAGCCCCAAGTCGGGAAGCTCGACCACCTCCACGGCGCCCAAGTCCGGCTCGAAGAAGGCCCCGGAATCCGGCCCCATGGCGACGGTGATCAAGCTGTCGCTGTCGAAGAAGCTGCTTTCCACCCGGCCCCTGACGATGTCGGCCCGGGTCTCTCTCGCCCACCGGACCGTGGGCGCCCCGCGCGAGACCGGGACGGTGGTCTTCAGCGTCGACGGCTCCTCGTCCGGCCCCGTCGCCGTGACCAACAACCGCGCCTCGGCCAAGGTCAAGCTGTCGCCCGGGAGGCACACGGCGGTCGCCAAGTACTCCGGCGACTCGGCCCACTCCCCCAGCGACTCCGGCCCGATGAGCTTCACCGTGGACTAGGGCCGTAGTAGGCAACGATCGCCGTGTGGTTCGCGAGGCGCCGGTCGAGATGTGTTCTTGGCCGGCGTGCTCGGGCCAGACTGTTCGGCTCGCCCTTCACTGCCACCGCTCGACAACCAAACCCGGCACCGCTGCCCGCACGAGAGCGAAGACCTCGTCGACTGAACCGCCTGTCAGATCACCCGGACCGCAGTGCCGGCCACGACTTGCGATGCTCCGCATACCGGCGAGTGTCCCAGCCCCCGCTCCCCTACGGTCCCGCGTCGCGGGCGGCCGGTCACACCGGTCAGCCGACTGCCCGCACCGCTGGAACCGTTCCTCGTACTGCGCGTTGGCCTACACCGCGGCCTACGCCTCAAGGGTCAGGCCACTGGTGGCGACGTACGTACGGCCGTCGTACGCGTCACTCGCGGCGTCGACATGCTCATCAGGATCAGTGCCGGGATGGAGGTGGGTGAGTACGAGGCGGCCGACGGCGGCCTTCGCCGCTTGGCGGGCGGCGTCCCGGGCGGTGCAGAGCTGCCCGGTGGAGTCGGCGGGTGTCTCGGTGGCGTAGCTGGCCTCGGCGATGAGGATGTCCGTGCCCTGAGCCAGTGCCACCAGGTCCGGGGTCGGGCCGCCGTCACCGGTGTAGACGAGGGAGGCGGTGCCGGTGTCCAGGCGCAGGGCAGCGTTGGGAAGCCAATGCGGAAGGAGAGTGGTACGCACGTCGAAGGGACCGATGGCGAACGCGTCGCCGGGGTCGAAGTGATGGGAGACGAGCGCCGCGTCGAGCATGCCGGGCCGGTCCAGGGCCAGGACCGCGTCCAAGGCGCGGTGAGGAGCGTAGACCGGCAGCGGCGCCGGGTCCGCGCCGCCCAGGGCCCGGGCCCGGAGCAGGGGATTGAGATCCGAACAGTGGTCGGCGTGACCGTGGCTGATGTACACCGCGTCCAGGTCCTCGACCGCCATCAGCGCCATCAACTGCGGGAGCACCGCATAACCGGCGTCGACGAGAAGGGAGAAGCCGTCGTGCTCCACCAGGAACCCGCTGCAGGGTTCCGCAGCAGTGGGAAACGCCCCGCTGCCGCCCAACACCGTAACGCGCATGGGTCGATCATGCCCCGGCGGCGCCTCCTCGCGCGACGCCCCGTTCACGATGGATTTGGATACAGCGGCCGAAGTCTCACCGGCGCGGTGCGTACATGATCACCGCCATGCCGACCAGGCACACGGCGGCACCGATGATGTCGAACCGGTCCGGGCGGTACCCGTCGGCAAGGAACGCCCACACCAGCGACCCGGCGACGAAGACCCCGCCGTAGGCCGCCAGGACACGGCCGAAGTCGCCAGACGGCTGGAGCGTGGCGACGAACCCGTACAGGGCCAGGCTCAGCGCCCCGCACGCCGTCCAGGACCAGCCCCGATGCTCGCGTACGCCCTGCCAGATCAGCCAGGCTCCGCCGATCTCCAGGACGGCCGCGAGGAGGAACAGGGCCACGGATCGTGCGACCACCACCGACGTCGACCTCCTGGCTGTCCGCTGTCAGTTGTCCTGTTGTCCGTTGCCCGAGCTGGCCCGGCGCTTCCGCAGAGGCAGGAGGGCGGCTGGAGCTGCGGGTGTCGGCACGACTGCGCGGCAAGCATAGATCGTCGCGTCCCGCGAAGTCGGACACCAAGGCAATGAACAATGACAAAGCACTCAAATCATCCACGGGAGGCATCACGACGGGATCCACCACCTACACCAGTCAAGAATCCGCAAAGATGTTCACTCCGCACGGCGCCGTTCTGAAGTTCAGCCGCTATCGTGTGGCCGCAGTCCGGGCCCACGCACGTCAGCGCGGACCGCACGCGCCCCAGCAACACCGACCCACGGAGTGCCGATGGCCGCAAGCAGCCGACGATCGAGGTCTGGGCGAGCGAGCAGCGCCGGCGGGCGCGGGTCGGGGCGCGGGTCCGGCCAGGGACGCGACCACGGGCACAGCCATGGACACAGCCACGGGCACGGGCCGGCCACTCCCGCCTCGCCTCGGCTGCGCACCCTGATCACCGCATTGTTGTTGCCGGTGGCGGCAGCCGCGGTGGCCGGGTTGGCGCTGCTGTGGCCGCCGAGCGCGAAGTCCGATCTGCTGCCGCAGCAGACATGGGTGCAGGGCACGGTCACCGCCTCGAAGCTGGTCTCGGGAGCGGCCGGGGCCCCGGGCGACCAGACCACCGGGCAGGCCGGTGGCGTGACCACGCCCGGCGGTCAGGGCGGCGCCGACAACCAGCTGACCATCGCGATCACCAACGGTCCGACCAAGGGCGCATCGGTCGTGCTGACGGTCGGGGTGGATCCCACGGTTCCCAAGTACTCCGTCGGCGACGATGTGGTGCTGACCTATAGCAAGACCGCGCCGGCCGAGTCGCAGTACGCCCTCAAGGATTTCCAGCGCGGACCGCCGTTGATGAGCCTGGCGATCGCGTTCGCGTTGTTCGTCCTGGTCGTCGGGCGGTGGCGCGGGGCCGGGGCCATCGCGGCGTTGGCGGTGTCGTTCGCCGTGCTGGTGAAGTTCACGCTGCCCGCCATCGTGGCCGGGGAGAACTCGATCGAGGTCGCGGCGGTGACCGCCGGGATCATCCTGTTCGCGGCCCTGTACGCGACGCACGGCATCTCGGTCCGGACCTCGGTGGCCGTACTCGGCACCGCGATCAGCCTGGTGCTGATCGGAGCGTTGGGACAGGTCGGCACCAAGCTCTCGCACCTGTCAGGGCTCGGGGACGACAACGCGGCGACCGTTGCCGGCTACTTCCACAACGTCGATGTCCAGGGCCTGCTGCTGGCGGGCATCATCATCGGCGCGCTGGGGGTCCTCAACGACGTCACGGCCACGCAGGTGTCATCGGTGTGGGAGCTGAAGGCCGCCGACCCGTCGCTGGGGGCCACCGAGCTGTTCCGGGCCGGGATGCGCATCGGGCGTGACCACATCGGCTCGACGGTCAACACCCTCGTGCTGGCCTATGCGGGCGGCAGTCTGCCGCTGTTCGTGCTGATGACCACCTCCGGCCAGGGATGGTCGAGCGCGGCGGGCGCCGAAGTGGTGGCTGAGGAGATCGTGCGCACCCTCGTCGGCTCGATCGGGCTGGCCGCCGCGGTGCCGATCACCACGGCGCTCGCCGCCTTCTTCGCGGCGGGTGAGGGCGACGGGAATGGCCGGGGCTCGCAGCTGTCGTACTCCGATCTGCGGGAGCGTCGCGGTCGGCGCAGCGTGAGCGACGACATCAGCGATGACGCTCCTGTCACCGACGACACGCTCGCCGGCGCGCGCCTGGGCCGGAGCAGCGGTGCCGGTGCCGGCAGGTCCGCCGGGCGCAACGGAGCAGTGCCGCGGATGCCGGAGAGTCGGCGCAGTGGCGAATGGAACCTGGATGGCACGCGCGCCGGCCGCATAGGGGCCAGCGCCGGGGCCGGCACTGCGGCCGGTCCAAGTACCGGAGCCGGTACCGGTGCCGGAGGCGGATTGGGCACCGGAGGCGGGTACGGTAGCGGAGTCGGTCAGGCCAGCGGAGTCGGTCAGGCCAGCGGGGTAGTAGGTCACGGCAGCGGCGTTAGCCATGACGGTGGCGTTGGTTATGGCAGCGGAGGTGGCCATGACGGCGGAGCTGGTCAGGGCGGCGGCGTTGCTTACGGCAGCGGAGTCGGTCAGGGCAGCGGCGCTGGTTATGGGAACGGCGTTGGTCATGACGGCGGCGCTGGTTATGGCAACGGAGTCGGCTACGGCACCGAAGCCGGTTATGGCAGCGGAGTTGATCGGGGCAGTGGAGTCGGTTCCGACACTGGCGACTACCGTGACCTGCGCCGCGCGGCGCCGCGTCCGATGCCTTATCCCGCTCCCCCGCCACAGCGCCATGCGCGGCCGTCGGCGGATCCCTATGGGCAGGATCCATACAGCCAGGACCCTTACGGTTCCTCCGACCCGTTCGAGAACCCGCAGTACTACCAATAGCGACTACCGATAGCAGCTACCAATAGCGAGCTCAGTGGGCGAAGGCGCGGGAGCATCTCCCGCGCCTTCGGCGTATCACTTGCTGGCTTACCAGCTGCTGTGCAGCGGCTTGCCCTCCGCGTAACCGGCGGCGCTCTGCACGCCGACCACGGCCCGCTCGTGGAACTGCTCCAGGGTGTTCGCTCCTGCGTAGGTGCATGAGCTGCGGACGCCCGCGGTGATGGCGTCTATCAGGTCTTCGACGCCGGGGCGTTCGCGGTCCAGGTACATCCGGGAGCTGGAGATTCCTTCCTCGAAGAGGGCCTTGCGGGCTCGGTCGAAGGCGGAGTCCTCGGCGGTGCGGAGCTTCACGGCGCGGGCCGAGGCCATGCCGAAGTTCTCTTTGTACAGTCGGCCGTCGCCGTCGCGGACTGCGTCGCCGGGGGATTCGTAGGTGCCGGCGAACCAGGAGCCGATCATTACGTTCGAGGCGCCGGCGGCGAGGGCGAGGGCTACGTCGCGGGGGTGGCGGACGCCGCCGTCGGCCCAGATGTGCTTGCCGTGGCGGCGGGCTTCGGCGGCGCATTCGTGGACGGCGGAGAATTGGGGGCGGCCTACGCCGGTCATCATGCGGGTGGTGCACATGGCGCCGGGGCCGACGCCGACCTTCACGATGTCCGCGCCGGCCTCGATCAGGTCGCGGGTGCCCTCGGGGGAGACCACGTTGCCCGCCACCAGGGGCACGGTGGGGCTGAGGGCGCGGACGGCGGCCAGGGCCTCGAACATCTTGTCCTGGTGGCCGTGGGCGGTGTCGATGACCAGGACGTCGGCGCCGGCGGCGAGGAGTTCCTTGGCGCGGGCGGCGACGTCGCCGTTGATGCCGATGGCGGCGCCGACGCGGAGGCGGCCGTCGGTGTCGAGGGCCGGCTTGTAGAGCGCGGAGCGCAGCGCGCCCTTGCGGGTCCACAGGCCGGTGAGCTTGCCCGCGGTGTCGACCACGGGGGCCAGGCGGTGGCGGCCGTCGAGGGCGTCGAAAGCCTCCTTGGCGCCGGTGCCGTCGGGGATGGTCAGCAGGTCCCGGGACATCACGTCGGCCAGGCTGGTGAAGCGGTCGACGCCGGCGCAGTCGGCCTCGGTGACGATGCCGACCGGCTGGTCGTCGCCGTCCACCACGACCAGGGCGCCGTGCGCGCGCTTGGGCAGCAGCGCCAGCGCCTCGCCGACGGTGCTGTGCGGGCCGAGCTTGATCGCGGTGTCGTGGACCGGGCTGCGGCCCTTGACCCAGCCGATCACGCCGGCGACCACGTCGAGGGGGATGTCCTGGGGGATCACGGCGATGCCGCCGCGGCGGGCCACGGTCTCGGCCATGCGGCGGCCGGCGACGGCGGTCATGTTGGCGACGACCAGCGGGATCGTGGTTCCGGTCCCGTCGGCCGTGCTGAGGTCCACCGCGAGGCGGGAGCCCACCTGGGAGCGGGAAGGGACCATGAAGACGTCGTCGTACGTCAAGTCGTACGGCGGGGAGTACTCATTCAGAAAGCGCACGTAGCAAGATTGTATCAAAACGGGCACGAGCGCCTCCCCGGCCGAGGAGAGGGGGGTCTCCGGCCGACGGGAGGCGCTCGGCGAGGGCGATCCGTGGGCGCCCGGTGCACTCCGCGCTCGTGACACCGGGCAGTGCGCCGGTCGGCGCACCGATCGAACGCACCGGTCAGCACACCGGCGGGCAGATCGGCGCACACCGACCAACTCACCGGTCAGTAGACCACCACGGTGTCCCCGACCCGGGTGTCCGCGAACAGCCGCTCGACGGCGGCCCGGTCGCGGACGTTGACGCAGCCGTGCGAGTGGTGCGCGTAGCCGTAGGTCGCGAAGTCGATGGAGAAGTGCACAGCCTCGCCGCCGCTGAAGAACATCGCGTCGGGCATCGGCGTGTGGTAGATCGTCGAGACGCAGTCCTTCATCTTCATGTAGATGTCGAACTTGCCCTTGCGGGTCGGGTTGTTCTCGTCGCCGAAGCGCACGTCCATGCCGTACTGCGGCTTGCCGTCGACCACCCACAGCAGGGTGCGGGTGCTCATGTCGATGCACACCACGCGGCCGGTCATGCAGCGCGAGTCCAGCGCGCCCGGCGTGTTGTGGCCGAGGGGCACGCCGGCCAGCCAGCCGGTCCCGCCGCTCGGCTTGGGCGAACTCGGCGCGCTCGGCTTCGAGGTCGGCGCCGAGGTGGACGGCTTCGGCTTGGGAGTAGTGCTCTTTGACGTCGACGGTGTCGAGGGCGCCGACGAGGTCGACGACCGAGCACTGCTGCTCGGGCTCGCCGGCGTCTTGCTGGTCACCGCTGACGTCGGCGTCGGAGTCGGAGTCGGCGTGCTCGGCGCGCTCGACGAGGAGCTCGACGTCGCCGAGCTCGTAGACGCGTCCGGCGAGGACGAGGACGACGACGCCGTGGAGGTCGCGGTCCCGACCCCGGCGGCGGCCTGCTCGACCGAGTCCGTCTTCTTGGCGGAGTCCGAACCCGAACTCGCCCCGCAACCGGCCAGGCCGATCGCCACCACACCGGCCACCGCGGCCAGCACACCGCCCTTGCCCGCCCCTGAAGTCCTCATGCCCCTAACGACGCCCGAACCCGTAAGTGCGTTGCGTCGGAACGGCCACGAAAACCGACTCGTTACAGAAGACATCGTCCGGCACCCCACGGACCGGGATCCGGCTAGGTCGCCGACCCCGTCACCATCAACTTTACCGCCGGGGGACCCGTGCGGCCCGCCGATCAGGACCGGCTTACCAGTCGGTAACAACTGGCCGCCAACTACTGGAATCACTGTAAAATAACGGCTACTCTACGCGCCATGAGCGCTGCGCTGGACTACGACGTGCTGGTCATCGGCTCGGGCTTCGGCGGTTCGGTGACCGCGCTGCGGCTCACCGAGAAGGGCTACCGGGTCGGGGTGCTGGAGGCCGGGCGGCGATTCGCCGACGGCGACTTCCCGAAGACCTCCTGGCGGCTGCGCTCGTTCCTGTGGGCGCCGAGGCTGGGTTGCAAGGGCATCCAGCGCATCCACCGGCTCAAGGACGTCGTGGTGCTGGCCGGCGCCGGGGTCGGCGGCGGGTCGCTGGTGTACGCGAACACCCTCTACGAGCCGCTGGACCCGTTCTACGACGACCCGCACTGGCGGGACGTGGCCGACTGGCGCGGCGAACTCGCTCCGTTCTACGACCAGGCCAAGCGGATGCTCGGCGTGGTGCAGAACCCCACGATGACGCCGGCCGACGTCCAGATGAAGGCGGTCGCCGAGGAGATGGGCGTCGGGGACACCTTCCACCTGACGCCGGTCGGGGTCTTCTTCGGCGGCGACGGCGACCAGCCCGGCACACCGGTGGCGGACCCGTTCTTCGGCGGCGCCGGGCCGCTGCGGAACCCCTGCCTGCAATGCGGAGCCTGCATGACCGGCTGCCGCCACAACGCCAAGAACACGCTGGTGAAGAACTACCTCTACCTGGCCGAGAAGCTCGGCGCCGAGGTGCAGCCGCTGACCACCGTCGAGAACGTGCGCCCGCGGCCGGACGGCGGCTATCAAGTCACGGTGGCGCGCACCGGCAAGTGGTTCGCCAAGGGCCGTCGCACGGTCACCGCCGAGCACGTGGTCTTCAGCGCCGGCGCGCTCGGCACGCAACGGCTGCTGCACAAGCTCGCCGCCGACGGCTCGCTGCCCGGCCTCTCGCCGCGCCTGGGCGAGCTGACCCGGACCAATTCCGAGTCGCTGCTCGGCGCCATGGCCAAGAAGCCGCGGCAGTACGACTTCACCGAGGGCGTCGCCATCACCTCCTCGTTCCACCCGGACGAGCACACCCACATCGAGCCCGTCCGCTACGGCCGAGGCAGCGGCGCCATGGGCCTGCTGAAGACCGGGCTGACCGACGGCGAGGGCCGCGTGCCGCGCTGGATCAAACTGCTCGGCATCGGCGTGAAGCACCCGACCTGGGTCCCGCGCATGCTGCCCAGCCGCCGCTTCGCCGAGCGGTCGATCATCCTGCTGGTGATGCAGGCGCTGGACAATTCGCTGACCGTGTACCGCAAGCGCGGCCTGTTCCGGAAGGGCAAGCTCACCACCCGCCAAGGCCACGGTCTGCCCAACCCGACCTGGATCCCGGCCGGCAACGAGGCGGTGGAACGCACCGCGGCCCGGATCAACGGCATTCCCGGCGGCACGGTCGGCGACCTGTTCAACATCCCGATGACCGCGCACATCATCGGCGGCTGCGTCATCGGCCGGGATCGCGACCACGGCGTGGTGGACCCGTACCACCGGGTGTTCGGGCACCCCGGCCTGCACGTGGCGGACGGCTCGACGGTCTCGGCCAACCTCGGCGTGAACCCGTCGCTGACCATCACGGCGATGGCCGAGCGGGCAGCGGCGTTCTGGCCGAACAAGGGCGAGGCCGACACGCGGCCGGCGCTCGGGGAGCCGTACAAGAAGATCGCGTATGTGCGGCCGCAGAGTCCGGCGGTGCCGGAGGCGGCTCCCGGCGCGCTGCGGCTGCCGATCGTGGAGATCCGGTAGGGGGCACGGATGGCGGCCAGCAGCGTTCCAGCAGCGCCGGGCGCAGAGCAGCCGCAGTCGATCCCGTAAGGTCTCCCCGTGGCCGCCCTCCCCGACCGACGACGACTCACCGTCCTGCTCGCCGTCTTCGCCGCGCTGAGCCTGGCCGGCTATCTCGCGGTGCGCGCGCTGGCGCATCCGACGATGATCGACATGGTCGTCTACCGCGCCGAGGGCCAGGCCGTGCTGCACGGCCGCGATCTCTACGGCGACGGCGTCCACATCCCCACTGCCGGCGGCAATGTTCTGCCCGCGACCTATCCGCCGTTCGCCGCGCTGCTGTTCGCTGCGATCAGCTGGGTCCCTGTCGGGCTGCTGAAGGTCCTCGTCACCGCCGCTAACATCGTGTTGCTCGGGGTGGTGGTGCACCTGGCGGCGCGGCTCGTCGGCGGGTGGATCGACCGGCCCGCGTTCGCCGAGCGGTGGGCGCTGGTGGCGGCGATCGCGGCTGCCGGGCTCTGGTTCGAGCCGGTGTGGACGACGCTGCGCTACGGCCAGATCAACCTCGCGCTGTGCGCGTTGATCCTGTTCGACCTCACCAGGCCGGCGGGCAGTCGGTGGCCTCGGGGTCTCGGCATCGGCCTGGCGACCGGCATCAAGCTGACGCCCGGCGTCTTCATCGTGTGGTTCCTGCTGTCCGGCAAGCGGCGGGAGGCGGCGACCGCCGCTCTCGGCGCGATCGGCACCATGATCCTCGGCTTCGTGCTGCTCCCCCACGCCTCGGTGAAGTTCTGGCTGCACAAGGTCTTCGAGACCGACGCCGTCGGCAAGACCTACATCACCGACAACCAATCGCTGTCCGGGATGATCGCGCGGATCGCGCACATCGACGACCCCAAGGCGCTGTGGGCCGTCGCCGCGCTGGTCGTGGCCGCGGCCGGGTTGTGGGTCGCGGCGCGCAACGCCCGGCGCGGGGACGACGCGCTCGGCGCCCTCACCTGCGCCGTCACCGGGCTGCTGGTCTCGCCGATCAGCTGGTCCCATCACTGGGTGTGGGCGGTGCCGGTGGCGATGCTGCTGGCCGTGCGGGTGCCGAGGGCCGCTGTGGCGTGGTGCGCTGCGTGGTGCGCGGTCTTCCTGTCGTTCCTGATCTGGGCCGTGCCGCACAAGGTCGTCGGGCCCTCCCCGGCGCTGAACCCGGTGCAGATGGCGCTGAGCTCGCTCTATCCGTTGGCCGGGCTGGCGTTCGTGGCCTGGGCCTGGAGGGAGTCGACGCGGGCCCAGCCGGTCTCGGCGGCGTAGCGGCGCAGCATCCGGGCCGGGACGCCGCCGACGACGCAGTGGTCCGGGAACTCGCCGCGGACTACCGAGCCGGCCGCCACCACCACGTTGCGGCCCAGGACCGTGCCGGGCAGGACCACCGCGTTGGCGCCGATCCAGCAGCCGGGGCCGATGCGGACCGGGGCCTCGCTCGGCCACTGCTTGCCGATCGGGACGTCGGGGTCGTCGTAGCCGTGGTTCTGGTCGGTGATGTAGACGTTGGGCCCGGTGTAGACGTCGTCGCCGATGTCGATGGAGCGGTGGCCTACCACGTGGCTGCCGCGGCCCAGCACCACGCCGTCGCCGATCCGGACCAGCGGCGAGGGCCCCAGGTCCAGGCCCGGGACGAAGCCGGCGGAGATGGTGACGTTGGCGCCGATGAGCACGTGCGCCCCGACCGCGATGTAGCGCTCGCCGAAGACGGTGCCCGGCGGGAAGGCCATCGTCGACCCCTCGCCGAACGCCGCGAACCGGCGCGCGGCCGCCGAGCCGGCGTGCATCTTCCCGGCCTTGCTCAGCCAGCCCCACAAGCCGGCGGCGAGCCGGTTGCCCAGAGCTGTCACCATGGCCGATACGGTACCGCCTCGGCCGATCCGTCCCGAGGAGGCCCTTCCGGAGCGGCGCGTGCGTAACCGTTCCGTCACAAGCACGACACGGTGAACACTCTGCTACCGAGCCACCGCGCAATGCCTCTAAGGTTCCGTTGGATCGGCATCAGGACACGCCGACACAGCCGGGGAGGGCTACAAGATGCACGCAGTGGGGGCGGTGCTGCTGGCTGCCGCACAGCAGTCCGAGAACATCAAGATCCCGACGCACTGGGATGCCGTCGGCCGGATCGCGCTGGCCTGGGTGCTGACCTTCGCGCTGGGCTTCGAGCGGCAGCTGCGCGGCGCGATGGCCGGCGACCGGACGTTCTCCCTGCTGGGCGCGGCCACCGCGCTGATCGGCGTGCTGGCGGGCAACGGCGCCAGCACCATCCTGGCCGGCGCGGTCACCGGCATCGGCTTCATCGGCGGCGGCCTGTGCTTCCGGCAGACCGTCGAGGACCACGAGGTGCTGCACGGCATCACCACCGCGGCCAGCATCTTCGCCTGCGCCGCGATCGGCGCGGCCTGCGGGCTGGGGCTGATCAAGGAGTCCATCGCCGCGACCGTGGCGACGCTGCTGACCCTGGAGCTGCGCCACATCCCGGTGCTGCGCATCCTGGACGCCCGGCGCTGGACCGGTCTGCTGCTGCTGGACGACCACATCCACGAGCACTTCTTCCGCAAGACCCACACCGAGGCCGAGGTCGCCGCCTACGACGCCGAGCGGGTCGCCGGGCGCGAAGCCGCCGAGGCCCGCGTGGCGACCGCGGCGACCGCGGACACCGACGCGGTGGTGCTGATCAACCCGGTGATCGCGGCGCAGCAGGCGGCCGCGGCGAGCGCCGCGACGGTCGAGCCGGTGACTGTCGACGCGGTTCCGGACGACGCCGCGGGACTGGATGCGGCGCCGGCAAAGCAGTGAGGTGCTGAGAGTGCCTTCAACCCTCGCCCGGGACACGCCACGGACAGGAACAGTCACGCCCAGGACAAGAACAACGGGAGGGACGGCCTATGCGCCGTCCCTCCCGCTTCATACCGTTATTCCGTTATCGGTACTGCGACCAGCCGGGGTGAATCAGAGCTGGATGCAGAGCAGGCCGGGGATCGAGATGGAGATCGGATACGGCCAACCCTCGCACCACCACCACCAACCCCAGCCCCAGCCCCACGAGGCGGGCATGGCGGTCGCGGAGACCGGCGCGTTCATCGGAATCGCGTGCGCGGGAACCGTGCGCGTGGCGATCGTGGTGGCGGCCGGAGCCGTGGTGGCCGAGGCCGACGAGGCCGCGACGGCGCCGAAGCTCGCGAGCATAACGGTCGCGCCCGCGGTCGCGGTGAGTTTCATGAAGCGAGTACTCATGATGAAAACTCCTCCTTCACAAACCGGCCCGCAGCAGGCGGGCCCTCAAGAAGTCTGGGCAACGAGCCCGGTGCACGCGCACGTCTGCTGCGCTGTTCGGTCGAGCGGTAGCCGGCTGACCTGTGACTTTAGGCACCCTCCCGATCACGCGTGCTACCCTCGTGGTCGCCGGTGCGTAGAAGATGTCCCCGGGCCTCAACTAACGCCGTCGCGGAATACCGTTCGGCTGGAGCCGCGGCGAGCTTTCCGCCGCGAGGCGACACGCGCACCGGCGCTAAACCTTTTCACTTCTGGAATGATGGTCACCGCCACCGCAATGTCCCCTTCCATTCCAGGAGCAGATCAGAGTGCATGACCGCAAGCCCGTCGAGAGCTGGATGACCGATATGGACGGCGTCCTGATCCGCGAGGGGCACATGATCCCGGGCGCGGACGAGTTCATCCGCCGGCTGCGGGCCAAGGACCGTCCCTTCCTGGTCCTCACCAACAACTCGATCTACACCCCGCACGATCTGTCGGCCCGCTTGACCGGTATCGGGATCCCGCTGCCGCAGGAGCACATCTGGACGTCGGCGCTGGCCACCGCGCAGTTCCTCGACAACCAGCGGCCGAACGGCACCGCCTATGTCATCGGGGAGGCCGGACTGACCACCGCGCTGTACGACGTCGGATACACCTTGTCCGAGGCCGATCCGGACTACGTCGTGCTCGGGGAGACCCGCGCCTACAGCATCGACGCCATCACCCGGGCCATCCGCCTGGTCACCAACGGCGCCCGGTTCATCGCCACCAACCCGGACGCCACCGGCCCGACGCCGGACGGCCCGCAGCCGGCCTGCGGCGCGGTCGCCTCGCTGATCACCAAGGCGACCGGGGTCGAGCCGTACTTCGTCGGCAAGCCGAATCCGCTGATGATGCGCGAGGGTCTGAACAAGATCCAGGCGCACTCGGAGGTGACGGCGATGATCGGCGACCGGATGGACACCGACGTGCTGTGCGGCATCGAGGCGGGTCTGGAGACCTTCCTGGTGCTGTCCGGTGTGACCCAGGCCAGCGAGATCGACCGGTTCCCGTTCCGCCCCTCGCGGATCGTGAAGTCGATCGCGGACCTGGTCGACGAGGTCTGAGTCGGCCGGTCCCAGCAGTGAGCAGCTTCGTCCCCGCCGCCCGTCGGCCGGAAGACAGTGGTTTGACAATGTACGAGAACAGCAGGAGCGGCGCCGCGCGAGCGGGCGCCCTCGGTCCCAGCAGCACTCCGGTCTTCGACGCGCTGATGAGCGAGTTCCGGGCCAACTTCCGGACGGTTCCGGGCGAGCCGTGGTCACCGTCCCCGGTGCCGCGGTTCGCCGGGATGTCCGTGTCCACCAGCCAGTTCGGGCTGCCGCCGGGCCACGGCGGGCTCTGAGCGGTGCGCGGTCGGCCCGGCGGCGACGCCGGGCCCGTCGGCGCGCTCGCCAACCCGGGGGTGCGTGCGCGCCGGGCTCGTCAGCCCCCTGCGTCCCCGGCGCCCGCCGCGCTCGTCAGTCCCCTGCGTCCCGGGTGCCCGCCGAGTCCCGGGTGCCGGCGTAGTCGATGAACCACTGGATCAGCGCCGGGTCGTCGACGGTGCCCAGGTTCACGGCCTTGGCCGGGTCGGCGCCGGTGAGCAGCCGCTTCACCGGGATCTCCAGCCGCTTGCCGGTGCGGGTGTGCGGGACGCCGGGCACGGCGATCAGCTCGTCGGGCACGTGCCGGGGCGTGAGCTCGGCGCGGATCGCGGCGGCCACCTTGGCGCGCAGCGCGTCGTCCAGCGCCGCTTCCGGGGCCAGGTGCACGAACAGCGGCATCCAGTAGCCGCCATCGGGCAGCTCCACTCCGATCACCAGCGACTCGCGGATCTCCGGCAGCTTCTCGACGACCTCGTAAATGTCCGCCGAGCCCATCCGCACGCCCTGCTTGTTCAGCGTGGAGTCGGAGCGGCCGTGGATGACCACGCCGCCGCGTTCGGTGATGGTGCACCAGTCGCCGTGCCGCCAGACGCCGGGGAACACGTCGAAGTAGGCGTCGTGGTACTTGTGGCCGTCCGCGTCGTTCCAGAAGAACACCGGCATCGACGGCGTCGGGGCGGTCAGGACCAGTTCGCCGACCTCGTCCACATGCGGCTTGCCCTCGGGATCCCAGGACTCCACCCGGCAGCCCAGCGCGCGGCACTGGATCTCGCCGGAGTAGACCGGCAGCAGCGGGTTGCCGGCGACGAAGGCGGTGCAGACGTCGGTGCCGCCGGACAGCGAGTTCAGCCAGATGTCCTCGCCGACGGCCTCGTAGACCCAGCGGAAGCCGGTCGGCGGCAGCGGGGAGCCGGTGGAGCCGATGGCCCGCAGCGCCGAGAGGTCGAAGTCGCGGCCGGGGTGCAGTTCCGCCTTCTGCGAGGCCATCAGGTAGCCGGCGCTGGTGCCGAGCAGGGTGGCCCGGGTCTTCTCGGCCAGCCGCCACAGGCCGCTGACGTCGGGGTAGGCCGGGCTGCCGTCGTAGAGCACGGCCGTGGCGCCGAGCAGCAGCGAGCCCAGGACGACGTTCCACATCATCCAGCTCGTGGAGGAGTACCAGAAGAAGCGGTCGCCCTCCTCCACGCCCATGTGGAACGCGATGGCCTTGTAGTGCTCCAGCAGGATGCCGCCGTGGCCGTGGACAATGCCCTTCGGCAGACCGGTGGTGCCGGAGGAGTAGAGGATCCACAGCGGGTGTTCGAAGGCGACGGCCTCGAACTCCAGGGTTGCGTTCGCGCCCGCGCCTTCGGGACCGGCGATCGCTTCGGCCCAGCGGATGCTCTCCGCGCAGGCCGGGCCTTCGGGGAACTGGTAGTCGACCCAGATGGTGTGCTCGACCGTGGGCAGCGCGTCGCGCGCCTCCATGCACTCGGCGCGGCGGTCGATGCGCTTGCCGCCGTAGCGGTAGCCGTCGACGCCGATGAACACCTTGGGCTCGATCTGGGCGAAGCGGTCCAGGACGCCCTGGGTGCCGAAGTCCGGGCCGCAGGAGGACCAGGTCGCGCCGACCGAGGCGACGGCGAGCACGGCGACGATCGCGTGCGGGGTGTTGGGCAGGAAGGCCGCGACGGTGTCGCCGGGGCCGACGCCCCAGGCCCGCAGGGTGGCGGCCAGGCCGGCGACCTGGTGGCGCAGCGTCGCCCAGGAGGTCGCGACGGGCTCGGCGCCCTCCTCGACGAAGACCAGGGCCGGGCGGTCGTCGCTCGCGGCCCGGAAGACGTGCTCGGCGAGGTTCAGCGTGGCGCCGGGGAACCAGTGGGCGCCGGGCATCGCGGCGTCCGGGAGGACGGCGGTGTAGGGGGTGCGGGCCTGTACGTCGAAGTAGCGCCAGACCGTCTCCCAGAACTCGGCCGGGTGGTCGACGGACCACTGCCAGGCCTCGGCGTAGGAGGGGAAGGGGCCGACGCCCTCGGCCGGCAGCCAGTCCAGGTAGCGCTGCAACGGAGATTGCAGGCGCGCGGCCTCGCTGGGCGTCCAGAGGAGTTCCCCGAACGCGGCTGGCTGGTCGGCTGCGGACATCGTCGTCCCCCAACTTCGCGGTGATCACGCCTGACAAGCGTCAGATTAGCGGCACCGGAAGCGGGTGTCAGAGGCGCAGGTCAGCGTCCCTCGCCGGGTTCGAGGAACGACTCCTGGCAGCCCACGCCCTCGGGCAGCGGCGGCAGCTCGATCCACTTCTCGGCCCACTCCGCGAGCTCGCGGAAGGCCGGGGCGAGTTCGGCACCCTTCTGGGTGAGCCGGTACTCGACGCGGACCGGGGTCTCGGGGATCACGACGCGGTCGACGAGTCCGACCGCCTCGAACTCCTTGAGCCGCTCGGACAGCAGGCGGTCGGACAGCTTGGGGACGGCGGCGACGATGTCGGTGTAGCGGGTGGCCCCGGCCAGCATCGCGCGCAGGATGGCCCCGGACCACCGGCGGCCGATGATCTCGACGGCGGTGTGGAAGCGGGGGCAGAAGGAGCTCAGGCAGTCCTCGTGCCCCGCGGTGGTGCGCTCCGCGCTCAGGTTCTCTGCCATACCCCCAGCTTACCTTTCGTAGGCAACTTGACAACCGTAAGCGCGACGCCTACCTTCAACCTTACGAAAGGTAACCGACTCACAGAGGGTTACCGAGTAGGCCTCGGTGGGGAGTCGTCCCGCTCCTCGCCTCGGAAACCCAGACTTCGGGAGTGTCAGAAGTGACCATCAAGATTCTCGCCATCTCCGGTTCGCTGCGTAAGGCGTCCTCGAACACCGCGCTGCTCCGGGCCGCCAAGCAGCTGGCGCCGGAGGGCGTCGAGATCGAGATCTACGAGGCCCTCGGGCAGCTGCCGCACTACGACCAGGACCTCGAGGGCGACGTCCCGGCGAACGTGGTCGAGCTGCGGCAGCGGATCGCGGAGGCCGACGGCGTGCTGATCGCCACGCCGGAGTACAACTACTCGGTCCCCGGCGTGCTCAAGAACGCCCTGGACTGGGCCTCCCGCCCCTACGGCGAGTCGGTCCTGACCGGCAAGCCGGTGGCGATCATGGGCGCGTCCGGCAGCGCCTTCGGCACCGTCCGGGCCCAGAACCACCTGCGCGCCGTCTTCCACTTCCTGGACTCCAAGCTCGTGGGCAAGCCCGAGGTGCAGGTCGGCAACAACTGGGAGCGCTTCGACAACGACGGCAACCTGGTCGACGAGACCGCCCGCAACCTGGTCGCCGGCCTGGTCGCGGCGCTGGTCGTGGTGATCGACGACGTCCAGAAGGCCAAGGTCGCCGCCTGAGGCTCCGGATGTTCTGAGGTTTTGAGGTTGGGCCCCGTCGCGGATCGCGGCGGGGCCCGCTTTGTTGTGCCTCGCCGGAGCAGTCCGGCATGCGGCCGGTCGCCGGGTGCCGGACAGTGGACGCGTGGCGCACCCGGGCGTCGGCCCCAGCACGGCCGAGGACATCGGCGAGGCCTCGGTGCGCGCGGCGTTCGGGCGCGTCATGCACGATCCCCGGCACGCGCCCGAGACCCTCGCCACCTTCGGTGTCGGACGCCTGGGGCACGAGGCCGCGCGGCAGATGCAAGAGCTGCGGACCGCCCACCCGGACTGGGACCTCCCGCAGGCCCGGACCGAGGTCCTGCGGCGCGGGACCCGGACCGCGGTCTCGCGCGGCGCGCTGATCGGCGGACCGCTGCTGGCGCTGGCGCCGTACGGATTCTGCGCGGCGCTGCTGGCCCAGAACCGGATCGTGCTGGAGCTGGCGACGCTGGCCGGCCGGGACCCGAACGCGCCGGACCGGGCCGCGGAGCTGCTGGTGTTCCAGGACGCGTACCCGGACCTGGACGCGGCGCGCGCCGGCCTGGCCGAGGCCCGCTCGGCGGGGCCGCCCGCGCAGCCGGTGGGCCGGATCCGGGCGCTGTGGCGGGTGACGTGGCGGCTGGCCTACCTGCTGGGCTTCACCAGCCGCCGCCAGGAGGGCGAACGCAAGGTCCCGTTGTGGCTGCGCCTGCTCCGCTACCTCCTGATGGGCATCACGTTCGTGATCGGCCTGGTGGCCCCGATGGTGTGGATGCCGTACATGGCGGACTCCTACCGCCAGTCGACGGCACGCATCACGCAGCGGGCCGAGCGCTTCTACTTCGGCGGGACGACCGCCGTCCGGCACTCCCCCGACCACGCGTCGCGCGGCCTGGCCCTGGCCTCGGTGATGTTCACGGCCGGCCTGGTGCTGGTGACGCTGCTCGCCGGGATCCGGGTCTTCGACCGCACGTGGGTGGCCGTGGTGGTGGCGATGGCGATCGGGTCGCTGGCGGGTGCCGGGATCGGGGCTTTCGTGATGCGGCGGCGGCTACGGCGCGCGGATCGCCCGGCGCAGAGCAAGTGACGGATTCCCGCCACCGTTCGTGGCAACCAGGCTGATCATCTCAGCGTTCTCACACGGCGCCGGGAAAGACACCGGGGTCCTATAGCGGACGTTCCTAAATTCAGGTGTCAGGCTCGGGCGCGCGGGCAGATCGAGGAATAAGTCAAGGCACTGTCACAAGCCGTTTCCTGCCTTTTCGCCCTCAAGGAGCCTTCCGTGGTGATCCCACAGATATCCAACGAGTACATGTGCAACCCCGCGGTCCAGGTACTGGTCCTGGGCACGGTCGCGGTGATGGTCGACGCGGTGCCGGTACCCGTGTCGCGTCTGGAGCGGACGCTGGTCGCCGCCCTGGCCTGTGCGCCGGGGCGGATGGTGTCGACCGAGCGGCTGGTCGACATGCTGTGGCCGCATCGGCCGCCGTCCTGGGCGCGGACCCGGGTGCAGGCGATCGTCAGCTCGCTGCGCAAGCGGCTGGCCGTGGCCGGCGGCGATCCCGCCGCGATCACCACCGAGGACGGGGGGTACGCGCTGTGCGTCGACGCCGGGCACGTCGACGCGGAGCGCTTCCGAGAACTGAGCCTGCGCAGTCGGGCGACCGCCGACGCCGGGGATCCGACGACGGCGGCGGAGCTGGCCCGGGAGGCGCTGGCGCTGTGGCGGGGGCCGGCCTTCGACGGGTTGCGCTGCACGGCGTTGGAGGCCGAGGCCGTGTATCTGGAGGAGCTACGGCTGGCGGTGCTCGAAGACCGCATCGACGCCGACCTGCACGCCGGGCGGCACGCGCAGCTGGTGCCGGAGCTGGCCAGCTTCCGGGTGCGGCACCCCGGGCGGGAGCGGCTGGCCGGACAGCTGATGGTGGCGCTGGACGCGGTCGACCGGCACGCCGAGGCGCTGGCCGTGTACCGCGCGCTGCAACGGCATCTGCGGGAGGAGTACGGCACGAATCCGGGGCTGCGGATCCAGCAGATCCACGCCTCGCTGCTGCGGGCGCAGTGACGCGTCGCAGTGCTCTGCAATCTTCGCAGGACCCTGCAATTTTCGCAGGACTCTGAAACGGAGGCCGTCTGTCATTTCGTAGCGGCAACGCAGCGGCAGAGTAGCGGCAACGCAGCGGCGTCGCAGCGGCAACGCAGCGGTTTCGCAGGACCGCCGAGAAGACTTGACCGTCAGAGCTCGAACACAGAGCTCGACCACCGACGGAAGGACGGACGATGAAGTTCATCGGCTCTCTCGGCGACAAGATGCTGTCGCGCGTGCTGAAGCAGGACACCGCGGGCGCGTGCATCCCGGAGCACGGCGAGTCCTGCGGCCGGGTCCCGGTCAGCGGCGGCCACTGCGGCGGCGACGGCCACTGGTACCAGCGGTACTGCAACGCGGTGCTCAGCTGCACCGGCTCGTGCGTGTCCAACGGGCAGAACTGCTACGACCAGCACACCGGCTCGCTCTGCTAGGACTGAGCGGCTTGACCCGAATGTGATCCACCCGGCGGCGGGTACCCCTCCCACGTTCCCGCCGCCGCTCCCCCGGGACGGGTTCGATGGTCTACCTGAGTCTGTGCTGCCGCGGCCTGCTCGCCGCGGTGTTCCTGCTCGCGGTGGCGGGCAAGGCGCGCTCCCGCGCCGCGTACCGGGCGTTCGCCGCTTCGCTGGACGACGTCCGCTGGCTGCCCCCGCGGCTGCGCCGGGCCGCACCGCCGGCCCTGGTCGGCGCCGAGGCCGTGACGCTCGTGCTGCTCCTGGTCCCGGCCGCCGCCGCGCCGGGCTGCGCCTGCGCGTTCGTCCTGCTCGCCGCCTTCGCTCTCGGCGTCGGCCGATCGCTGCGGCGCGGCGAGGATGTCAGATGTCTGTGTTTCGGCGTCGACAACGGCCCGATGGACTCCTCCACGGTCGTGCGCAACACCGCGCTGGCCGCGTGCGCCGCCGCCGGATTCGCCGGCACCGCGCTGGCCTCGGGCCCGGCCTCCGGCGCGGGCACCGTCGTGGCCCTGGTCGGCGGCGCGGCCCTCGGCGCCCTGGTCACCCGCTGGGATGACCTCCACTATTTGCTGTTCTCCGCGTGAGGTAAGGGGTTTCTCGATGGTTGGTGTGCTCGCCGCGGCGGTCGCGGTGTTGGCTGTGGTGACCGGGCTGAACCTGGTCCTGCTGTTCGCGGTGATCCGGAAGCTGCGCACGACCGAGGCGCGGCTGGGCACGGCTCCGGTGGCCACGCTGCCGAAGCAGGGCTCGGAGATCGGCTCGTTCCTGATCGCCGCCGAGGACGACTCGATGATCTCCGACGCCTCGATCGGCGACGGGATGACGGTGGCCTGCGTGATGCCGGGCTGCGCGCCGTGCAAGACGCAGATCGCGGCGTTCCGGGAGCGCCCGCGGTCGGCGCCGGAGAAGACGGTGTTCTTCGTGTTCGGCGGGCAGGGCGAGCCGGAGACCGAGGAGCTGGTGACGTCGCTCGCCGGGCTCGGGCAGGTGGCGGTGACCCAGACCGCCGGGGCGGTCGGCGTCGCGCTGGACGACGTCACCAGCTTCCCGACGCTGCTGCGGACCGAGGGCGGGCGGATCGCCGCCGTCGGGCGGACGTGGGAGGACATCGGCGCGGTCGCGGTGGCGACGGTCCGGTGAGGCTGAAGAGGTCCGGGGCTGGTTCCGGGGTCGGGACCGGCCCCGGGTTCGGTTCCGGCGCGGGTTCACGGGCGCTGGCGCTGAGCTGGCGCGCCGCGCCGCTGGACACCACGCTCGAACTGGCGACCACCGTCGCGATGGGCCTCATCCCGGCGGCCGGCGCCTGGACCGGCAAGCTGCTGTTCGACGAGCTGGCGCGCGGACGCGCCATGGATCCGGGCCGCGCGAGCTGGCTGGTGGTGATCGGCGCGCTGCTGACCTGCTCCCAGGTGGCGCTGACACAGCTGAACGGCCAGCTGGCGCGCCGGGTGCAGCGGGCCGTGGCGCTGCGGGCGCAGGACCTGCTCTATCGCAGCGTAAACGCTTTCCCCGGTATCGGGTACTTCGAGGATCCAGCGTTCCAGGACCGGCTACGGCTGGCCGAACAAGGGGCGCAGACCGCGCCGCACGATATCAACATCCTGCTGACCGAGACGGCGCGCAACGGCGTCATCATCACCGGCTTCCTCGGCACCCTGCTGGCGGTGTGGCCGCCGATGGCGCTGGTCCTGCTGGTGACGGCCGTCCCGGCGGCGGTGGCGCAGCGGGCGCTGGCCGCGCGGCGGGCACGCACGACCGAGGAGACGATGGAGTCCCAGCGGCGCCGGTTCTTCTTCCAGCAGCTGCTCACCGACGCCACCATGGCCAAGGAGGTGCGGCTGTTCGGTCTCGGCGACCTGTTCCACGGCCGGCTGCTCGCCGCGGCCCGGCAGAGTGCCGATGCCGACCTCGCGGTCGAGGGGCACGGCTCGCGCGTGCAGACTGCGTTGTCGCTGCTGAGCGCGACAGTCGCGGCGGGCGGGACGGTCGTCGTGGTGCGCGGGGTGGCGGCGGGCCACGTCTCGCTCGGCGATCTGACGCTGTTCACCTCCGCGGTGCTGGGTGTGCAGGGCGCGCTGGCGACGATCATCGGGCAGGCGGCGCAGGCCGGGAAGACGCTGCGGCTGTTCCGGAGCTTCCTGGAGGTCGTGCACGCCGGGCCGGACCTGGTCGGCGGGAGCGCGCCGGTGGGGCCGCTGCGGGAGGGGATCGTCTTCGAGGACGTCTGGTTCCGCTACCACGCCGGGGCGCCGTGGGCGCTGCGCGGCGTGTCGGTGACGATCCCGGCGGGGCGCAGCGTCGGGCTGGTGGGGCTCAACGGCGCCGGCAAGAGCACGCTGGTGAAGCTGCTGTGCCGGTTCTACGAGCCGGAGCGCGGGCGCATTCTGTGGGACGGGATCGATGTCAGGGAGCTGTCGATCGTCGACCTGCGCCGTCGGATCGGCGCGACGTTCCAGGACTTCTGCCGCTATGACGTCACCGCCGCGGAGAACATCGGAGTCGGCGACGTGACCCGGCTGGACGACCGTGCGGCGATCCGGCAGGCTGCCGCGGCGGCCGGGATCGACGCGACGCTGGCCGGGCTGCGGGACGGATACGACACGCTGCTCAGCCGGATCTTCTTCGACGCTGATCGGGAACGCGGGCTGGCGTTGTCCGGTGGGCAGTGGCAGCGAGTGGCTGTGGCGCGGTCGCTGGTGCGGCGCGATGCCGATCTACTGATTCTGGACGAGCCGAGCTCCGGGTTGGACGCCGAGGCCGAGCACGAGATTCATCGGGCGTTGGCGGAGCATCGGCGGGGACGTACCAGTCTGCTGATTTCGCATCGGCTCAGCGCGCTGCGCGATGCCGATGTGATCGTGGTGCTGGAGCAGGGGCGCGTGGCTGAGCAGGGTACGCATGAGGAATTGCTGGGTACTGATTCGCAGTACGCGCGCCTGTTCGCGATTCAGGCGGCGGGCTATCGGGATACGCCGACAATGGCGGGTACCTCGGTAGCGCCAGCTATGCCGGTGACACCAGTGGGGAGCGCGAGGTAGTCATGATCGCTGAGGCTGTGGGCGGTGGTGGGTGGGTTGCCGCTGGGCTGGCCGCCGCCGCGGCGTTCGGGCTGGTGGTGATGCGGCGGCGGTACACGGTGATCACCGTTTCGGGCAGCAGTATGAACCCCACGTATGCCGATGGAGATCGGCTGCTGGTGCGGCGCGCGAGTGCCCGGCGAATCTCGCGCGAGCAGGTTGTTGTTTTTCGGATGCCGCCGGGACACCGCCAGGAAGGACTGCGCTGGCTGGTGAAGCGCGCTGCGGCGGTGCCCGGGGATCCGGTGCCGGCGGATATGCACGCGGTGGAGGGGCTGGGGGCGTTGGTGCCGCCCGGGCGGTTGCTGGTGCGGGGGGACAATCCGCGGAGCCTGGATTCGCGACACTTCGGGTATGTGCCGGCCGGGGATGTGTTGGGGGTGGCGGTGCGGCCGTTGGCGGTGCGGCCGTTGACGGGTGGTTCGCGGCGGGGGTGAGGTGTCAGCCCTCTGACTGCTGCTTCAGCGCCCCCGACATCAGCGCCCTGGCTGTCTCGCGGCCTGTTTCGAACGCGGTGTGCAGCAGGTCGCCGCCGGATTCCAGGCGGCTCACGTAGGGCGAGTCGTCGGGTGGGCGGATCGACAGGATCGCGGGAGCGGTGGGGTCGGCGTCGCGGTCGTGGTGGGTCAGGAGGCGGTCGTCCTCGGCGAGGCGGGTGTCTCGGGCCAGGAAGGCGGCGCGCAGCTGGGGGGTGTGGGGGCGCAGGCCCAGGTTCGCGACCAGGCGAGTGCCGCGTGAGGGGACGTGGTGGTTGGTGGCGCCGTCGCTGTCGCGGTTGTCGTTGCTGCTGTTGCTGTTGTTGCTGTTGTTGTTGTCGCGGTTGCTGTCGCTGTCGCTGCGGCGGCGGGAGCGCAGGACCAGGACGTGGGTGGCTCCGTCCCGCAGCGCCTGGCGGAACGGGATCGACTCGGCGACGCCGGCGTCGAAGTACCGTCGGCCGCCGACGGTGACCGGGCCGCCGGCCAAAAGCGGCAGTGCGGCGCTGGCGCGCATCGCGAGGCGGAGCGTCGCCTCGTCGACGAGTTCGGCGTGCAGGTCGGTCGCCTCGCCGGTGAGAACGTCAGTAGCCAGCGGGTGCAGCTCGATCGGGTTGGCCAGGACCGAGGCGAAGTCCAGCGGGAACACCTGGCGGTAGACCACCTCCACCAGCTGCCGGACATCCACCAGCGGGCGCCCGCGCAGGACGTTGCGCCGTCGGATCAGGGCCTTGGCGAACGCCGGGTCGGTCCATCCCCGCAGACCCTCCGGGCGTGAGCTGAGCAGCCATGTCGACGAGATGGCTCCGGCCGAGGCCCCGTACACGGCGTCGAAGGCGGGCAGCAGGCCCAGTTCGTGCACCGCGAGCGCCATCCCCGCCGAGACCGTTCCGCGCATCCCGCCGCCCTCGATCGCGAGCGCGACGCGGTGGCCGTCGGCGCGCGCCCCCGGGAGGCTGCCGGAAGCCGTCCGCTCGGCGAGGACTGTGTAGAGCCGATGCCGCACGGTCGGATCCGCTTCGGTGCCGCTCACGGCCCCTCCCTCACGCTGCGGGCGCGGGCGGTCCGGACGGGGCCCGTCGGCGGCATCCTAGCCAGCATGATCGGCGGGGAGGCGCTCAGGCTACGGTTATGCCGTGGACTGGCTGGGGCGGGTCGAAGGCATACGACGATGGAGCCGGGGCGGCGAACGGGCCCCGCACAAGCCGCTGCTGCTCCTGCTGGCGCTCGGCCGGCTCCAGCACGACGGTGACGGCCCGCTCCGGTTCACCGACATCGAGGCCGACCTCGGCCACTTGCTGCGCGAGTTCGGGCCGCCGCGCGCGACGAGTCCCGGCTACCCGTTCCATCACCTGACCAACGACGGCTTGTGGGTCGTCACGACCGAGAACGGCGAAGGCAGCCCCGGCCCAGGGCTGACCGATCTACGCCGGAGCGGCGCCGCGGGTCGCCTGGATCCGGAGTTCGCTCGTTCGCTGGCCACCGATCCGCACCTGCTCGCCCAAGTGGTGCGCGTGCTCCTGGACGCGAACTTCCCGCCGTCGCTGCACGCCGAGATATGCGCGGCCGCCGGCCTCGATCTCGAAGCCGCGGAACTGGCTTCCACGACCGCTCCACTGCCGGCGCGCCGAGCGCGATCAGCAGAGTTCCGCCGCGACGTCCTGCTGGCCTACGAATACCGGTGCTCGTTCTGCGGCTACGACGGCCTCCTCCGCAACACCGCGGTCGGCATCGACGCAGCCCACGTCCGCTGGTGGGCCTTCGACGGACCGGACACCGTCGCCAACGGCCTCGCACTGTGCTCGCTGCACCACAAACTCTTCGACAAGGGCGTCCTCGGCCTGGACGAGCAGCACCGCGTGACCGTATCCGCACACTTCATAGGACGGTCGCCCTCAGCGCGGACCATCGTCCTCGACCTCCTCGGCCACCCCATGCTCGGCCCGCAGCCAGGCTTCGACCCCCTCGACCCGACCCACGTCACCTGGCACCGCCAGCAGGTCTTCCAACTGCCGGCCAGGCAGGAGGCAGGCGCATGACGCCGGATCGTCAACGGCCGCGCCGACATGACACCGGACCCCAACCAGTCCGCAGACGAGACCGTCGACGAGATTCTGTCTCGTGTTTGGGACGAGGGCAGGGTCTACGACGAGAGCGTGTGAGGCCCTTGAACAAACGGCAGGGGCAGTCTCCAGCAGCTATCGCTTCGACGAACGTAGCTTCAGAGACCGCCCCTGAGTCGGTCCGCCAACGTCAGGCGTCCGGCAGCCCCATATCCCGAGCAATCAGCATCCGCTGCACCTCACTCGTCCCCTCCCCGATCTCCAGGATCTTCGAATCCCGCCACATCCGCGCGACCGGGAACTCGTTCATGAACCCGTACCCGCCGTGGATCTGCGTTGCCTCGCGGGCGTTGGTCACTGCGGACTCCGAGCTGTACAGCTTTGCCATCGCGGCCTCGGCTTTGAAGGGTTCGCCCTGGAGCATGCGGCTGGCTGCGTCGTAGTAGGCCAGGCGGGAGGTGTGGGCGCGGAGGCGCATGTCGGCGAGTTTGAATTGGATTGCTTGGTTGGTGCCGATGGGGTGGCCGAAGGCTTGGCGTTCGTGGGCGTATTTCACTGATTCGTCGACGCAGCCTTGGGCCAGGCCGGTGGACAGGGCGGCGATGGCGATGCGGCCTTCGTCGAGGGTGCGGAGGAAGTTCGCGTAGCCGCGGCCGCGTTGGCCGAGGAGGTTGGCGGCTGGGACGCGGACGTCGGTGAAGGAGAGTTCGCGGGTGTCGGAGGCGTTCCAGCCGACTTTGCTGTACTTCGGGGCCACGGTCAGGCCGGGGGTGCCGGCGGGGATCATGATGGTGCTGATCTCCTTGCGGCCTTCGGGGTGGCTCTCGGTCGGGCTCTGGGTGCCGGTCACGGCGGTGACGGTGATCAGGCCGGTGATGGCGGTGCCGGAGTTGGTGATGAAGGCCTTGCTGCCGTTGATCACCCACTCGTCGCCGTCGAGGACGGCTGTGGTGCGGGTGGCGCCGGCGTCGCTGCCGCCGCCGGGTTCGGTCAGGCCGAAGGCTCCCAGCATCTCGCCGGTGCAGAGCTTGGGCAGCCACTGCCGCTTCTGCTCCTCGGTGCCGAAGCGGTGGACGGGCATCGCGCCGAGGGAGACGCCGGCTTCGAGGGTGATGGCCACGGAGGAGTCGACGCGGGCCAGTTCCTCCAGGGCCAGGCAGAGGGCGAAGTAGTCGCCGCCCATGCCGCCGTACTCCTCGGGGAAGGGCAGGCCGAACAGGCCCATGCGGCCCATCTGGGCCACGATCTCGTAGGGGAACTCTTCCCGTTCGTAGAAGTCGCCGATCTTGGGGGCGACGACGTCGTGGGCGAACTCCTCGACGGTGGTGCGCAGGGCTTCGTATTCTTCGCTCAGACGGTGATCCATGGGAGTTCCTCCGCTCAGACCGGGGTGACGCCGTGGCGGCGGCGGGAGAAGAAGCGGTCCTTGCCCTCGGCCGCGCGGTAGCGGGCGATCAGGCTGGAGCGCAGGTCGGCCGGCTCGACGATGTCGTCGATCACCAGCTCGGAGGCCAGGCGTACGAAGTCGATGTCGGTCTCGTACTCGGCCCGCTTGTCGGCGACGAACGCGGCCCGCTCGGCCTCGTCCTCGATGGCGGCGATCTTGTTGGCGTAGACGGCGTTGACCGCCGCCTCGGCGCCCATCACGGCGATCTTGGCGGTGGGCAGGGCGATCGTGGCGTCCGGCTCGAAGCCGGGGCCGGCCATGGCGTACAGGCCCGCGCCGTAGGCCTTGCGGACCACCACGCAGATCTTCGGCACGGTGGCCTCGGAGACCGCGGTGATCATCTTGGCGCCGTGGCGGATGATGCCCTGCTTCTCCACGGCGGTGCCGACCATGAAGCCGGGCACGTCGGACAGGAACAGCAGCGGCACGTTGAAGGCGTCGCACAGCTGGATGAACCGGGTGGCCTTGTCGGCGGAGTCGACGAACAGGACGCCGCCCTTGAACATCGGGTTGTTGGCCACGATCCCGACCGGCTTGCCGTCCAGACGGGCGAAGCCGACGGTGAGCTCCTTGGCCCACAGCGCGTGGATCTCGAAGAAGGAGTCGGCGTCGACCAGGCCCTTGACGAAGCGGCGCATGTCGAAGGCCTGGCGCTCGCTGGCCGGGACCAGGCTCGCCAGGTCGATGTTCGCCGGGGAGTCCGCCGCGTCGGCGGCCGGGGCGTCCTGCTGCCAGTTCGAGGGCAGGTAGGACAGGTAGCGCTTGACGGTCTCCAGCGCCTCGGGCTCGGTCTTGACCAGGAAGTGCCCGACGCCGGACTCGGCGCAGTGCACCCGCGCGCCGCCCATCGCCTCCAGGGTGGTCTTCTCGCCGGTGACCATCTCGACCATGCGGTCGCTGCCCAGGTACATCGAGGCGTTGCCCTCGACCATCACCACGACGTCGCAGAACGCCGGGATGTACGCCCCGCCGGCCGCGCTCGGCCCGAACAGCGCGCACACCTGCGGGATCGAGCCGGAGGCCCGGACCTGGGTGTGGAAGATCTTGCCGGCGCCGCGCCGGCCCGGGAACAGGTCCACCTGGTCGGTGATCCGGGCGCCGGCGGAGTCCACCAGGTAGACCATGGGCACGCCGGTGCGGTAGGCGGTCTCGATAATCCGGATGATCTTCTCGACGGTGCGGGCGCCCCAGCTGCCGGCCTTGACCGTGGAGTCGTTGGCCATCAGGCACACCGGGCGGCCGTCGATCCGAGCGGTGCCGGTGACGACGCCGTCGGCGGGCAGGTCGCCGGCCATGACGTTGGCGAAGCGGCCGTCCTCGACGAACGAGCCCTCGTCGACCAGCAGTGCGACCCGCTCGCGGGCGAACAGCTTGCCGCGCTTCTCGTTGGCCGCGTGGTACTTCTCCGCCCCGCCGCGCAGGATCTCCGCGGTCAGCTCGGGCAGGTCGTGGTGCGGAAGGGTGTGCGGTGGCACGCCTGATTCCGTCATATGTGGCAACTCCCTTGTTGCTGATTTTTAAGCGTGTGCTGTGGGACACGCTGCAACAGAAGAGTCTGCCAAAAAAGACAGTGGCGCAACGCGCCTCCGCTTTAGGGGCGGTGGGGGGCGACGGGCGGGCCCTACTTTGCTAGTGCCCGGATCGTGTGCTCGATCACACCTGGGTCATAAGACTCCGGCAGCATCACGATCTCGTCGACACCCGCGTGGCGGTAGTCGTCGAAGGCAGTGCACACCTGGTTGAGGTCGCCTATCGCGGCTATGGACCGTAGGACGTCCTCCGGCATCGCGGCCATCAGCGAGCGCTCGTGGGCCCCGCTGCGAGCCAGGTCCACCAGCTCGCCGTGCCCGGCCTCGGCGAACATCCGGCCGAAGCCGTCGGCGTCCAGATAGGGCAGCAGCGAGCGCCGTATCCAGTCCAGGGAGCCCGCGTCGGGGTCCACGACGGTCGGCAGGAACACGGCCAGCCGCGGCACCGCGCGGTTCAGCCGGTCGGCGGTCAGCGCCAGCCGGGCCTTGATCCGGGCCGCGTGCTCGACGGTGGCCAGCGGCACCGCCACCCGGTCGGCGCGGCCCACGGCCACCTCGCTGGCCTCGATCCCGAAGGCGAGGACGGTCAGGGAGGCGCGGGAGGCGTCCAGGCGGGAGCTGAAGCCGCGAGAGCGGACCGAGACGCCCTGGAAGCTGACCTTCTCGCCGCGGGTCAGCGGGCCGAGGATGGTCAGCGACTCGGCCAGCACGGTGGCCGGGTCGGTGCGCGGGCGGCCGTGCCAGTCGACGACCACCAGGCCGGTGGAGGCGGTCAGCGCCAGGCCGATCGGACGGCCGGTGAGCGTGGCCACGCTGGCCGCGCCGCGGGCGGCGGTGACCGGGTCGCGCACGCCGGCCGGCAGCGGGCC